>JBBSJX010000208.1:0-7115 GCA_038256825.1 Chitinophagales bacterium | reverse complement strand
TATCAGGCACCCAGCAACAAAAAATGATTGGTAACGGTAATGATTACAATATTCTTGCTCAAACCGATTTTGTAAATCCATTATCTAACACCACTAAGATTGAAACTGGTGTTAGGGCTTCCATACGCAGCAGAACCAATAACAACGAAAATTACTATTTTGATGGAACCATTGATGATTATAAACTTATTCCATCCTCTACCAGTAATTATAAAAGTACCGACAATGTATTTGCAGCTTATATGAGCTTAACCAGCAGTATTAAGAATTTTGGTTACAAAGTGGGCGTACGTGCAGAAAGCTCTAACTATAGTGGAGAACTTATAAAAACGAGCGAAAAATTCAGCAACAACTACCCGATAAGCTTGTTCCCTTCAATTTTTTTAAGCCAGAAACTGGGCAACAAACAGGAGGTACAAATGAGTTTTACAAGGCGTATAAACAGGCCTAACTTCTTTCAACTAATTCCTTTTGTTGATTATGCAGATCCTTTAAATATTACAAAGGGCAATCCTGGCCTGGTACCTGAATTTACCAATTCGCTTGAAATGTCGTACTCAAAAACTTTTCAAAAAAGCAATAGTTTCTTAGCCTCGGTTTATTACAAAAAAACCAACGACCTTATCACCCGTTACATGGGTAAAGAAATTAATCCATTTACAGGAAACGAGGCCATCGTTAATACTTATATCAATGCCAACTCCAGCCAATCGTATGGCTCTGAATTAACAACCCAATTGTACCCAACCAACTGGCTGGATTTTACAACCAACATAAATATTTATAACTCCAGCATCAACAGGTCAAATATTGATAATGCTGCAACGGATAATAATATGTGGAGCTGGTTTGGAAAGTTTAATAGCAATTTTAAATTACCCTCAAATTTTACCATGCAGTTATCTGCAACTTACCAAAGCAAAACCAACCTGCCCCCTCAATCAGGCGGTGGTGGATTTGGCGGACCAGGTGGATTTGGCCAGGCACAAAGCGCTTCGCAAGGATATATAAAACCAACGTATGGTGTTGACCTGGCAATTAAGAAAGCATTCCTAAAAAACAATGCAGCTTCTGTAACCCTGAATGTTAGTGATATATTTAAAACAAGGATGATGTCGCAGTATTCCGAAAGCCAGTATTTTGTTCAGGATTACTCCCGCCTGCGCGACCCTCAAATGTTCAGGTTAACGCTTGCATACAGGTTTGGAAAAATTGATGCATCCTTATTTAAGCGTAAAAACAATAATGCAGGCCAGGCATCGTCGGACATGCAATAGATATTGAAGAAACTAAAAATAGGGGTTTAAAAATGCAAGTAAGGCTGTCTGAAATTTTCAGGCAGCCTTTGCATTTTGTATATGCTGCCAAACGATTTGCGGATAAAGTGATTGTGATCCTTCGGCAAACTCTACTAAAATCCCTACCTGATATGAGTTTCCAGCTAAAATTAGATCGTAAAAAATTAAGGTAAAAGCAGTAACCATAAAGGTAACAGAGGAAGAAGCACAGAGAAAAACCGGTGTTAGTTTTTGTGATCTATTTAAATTACGCTTGTTTTCTATGTGATTAATTTAGAGTTAAAAGGACAGGAAATTTAGGCATAAAAAGCTGCCCTAAAAAGATGACGTACAAGGGTGTGACACAACGATGATAAATAGAATTCCTACTGTTTGCCCCCAAAAAAAAATTAAGTTGACACGTATGCGATTAAACCGGGTAATGGAAAACTGCATTATAACCAAGTACCTATAGCTAATGGTAAAACGATGATGCCACCTAAACAAAAAGCCGGTATAACAAAACAGGCATTTTAAATGTTATTATTTAAACAAAAGGTTTTAACATCATCCTTTATAAAAACACTTCAACTTGCAATACAATAAATTACCCCCAGCAATGTTTAGATTAGGATTGGTTATACTGGTATTGACTTTAATGAGTAGCTCATTAATTGCGCAGCGCAGAATGTTATTTAATGGCTATTTAAAAGACAGCCTCACCGGTGCCGTAATCACAAACGGAAATATTACGAATGTAGATAACCACCGCTCGGTACAAACCAATACAAACGGATATTTTAAACTGGAGGCAGCGCCCAACGATTTTATTTTTGCAACAGCACCTGGCTACCGCTACGATACTTTAAATTTTTCAATACTTTTTATTGATACAATTGTTGTTTATTTAACTCCATCGCCCAATTTATTACCCAACGTTACGGTCACCTCAAAGTACAACCGGTACCAGTTAGATAGCATTCAAAGAAGAACAGCATTTGAGCAGGATCGCGGTACGGTTTACAATGCTATAGATGAAAACCACGGACCGGGTTTTGGTGTAACGGTTAACCTGGACCGCTTTTTTAAAAAGAAATACCGGAACAAGAAAAGTGAAGAAAAAGTATTTAACCGGTTAGAAAAAGATGCCTATGTGCGGTATCGTTTTTCTCCCGAGATAGTATCGCTATACACCGGGTTAAAAGGCGACCCACTACAAACCTTCATTTTAAAAAATAGCCCAACACATGATTGGCTGCGATTACACCCCACAAACGAAGATGTTCTTTATTACATTAATTCCATTTTAAAGAAAAACAGGAAAGCACCCTAAAATCGTGGTAAAAAATTCCTAAAATTTTACTTAAATCCCCTTACAGCAGTCCTCATATAATATTGTAAATGCCACTGATATTTTAAATGGCATAGTGATTGCGTTAAAAAATTTGTAATAAATACTAAGGCTTTAATAAAGTTTTACGCAACTATTATTATATCAAACAAAACACCACAGAATGAAACCCTTATTAAAAGCTTGCTGCTTAGGAATAGCCTTAATTATTGCATCTACTCACCTGAATGCACAGCAACAAAATTCAAAATACGCTCTTGGTTTTAATTTAGGCACTTTGGTATACCAGGGAGATTTGGTGCCCGGAGGAATAGGTAATTTAAAAACCCTTAAACCTGCGTTGGGTTTAAACGTGACCCGCATGCTCGATCCTTACTTTTCACTAAGAGGCAACCTGGTATTTGGAAAAATTTCATCAGATGAATCAAAGTATGCTCAACCCGAATATCGCCAGCATCGAAATTTTAAATTCAGTACACCGGTAACAGAACTCTCTGCCCTCCTCATATTTAATCCTTTTGGTGAAAGCGACGGAAGCTCCGCAAGGTTAACACCCTATGTTTTTGCAGGGGCAGGTTTAAGTTTTTTAAATATTAAAAGAGATTACAGTCGTTTTGATACCACTTATTTTCCTGGCAAATCCGCAGCCTCATTAGGTTTGGGTATTGATACTTTACAAAAAATGAAAAGGGTTCACCCTATCCTTCCGGTTGGGGCCGGGTTAAAATACCAGGTTACCGATCAATTATCAATAAATGCTGAAGCCATGTATCGTTACACCGGTTACGATTATATTGATGGTTTTAAACAAGCTGCAAATCCCAAAAGTAAGGATAGTTATTATGGTATTTCTGTTGGCATCAGTTATCGCCTGGGAGGGTACAGGTGCCCGGTTTCGCAATGACGGTCGTTTTTCTCCAGTGTTTTATAGGCAATAATTGGTGATGTAAAAAATTTTTTAAAACCAACTGCTAAATCCCATCTTTGCTGGTATGACAACACTATGCTTTGATTTTGGAAATACCCGGCTTAAGTGTGCTGTTTTTGAAAACGGGGAGTTTAAAGAATTAGTAGTGCTTGAAAACGATTCGGAAGAAACAGCCAACCAACTTATCACAAGGTTTCAGCCTGATTTTGCAATTCTTTCCTCGGTTATTGATCACAACCCTGAGTTTGAAAAGATCATGGCTTATAAAACCGTTTTCCACAAACTTTCACACCAAAGTAAATTTGCTGTAACTACCCCTGTTGGCAAACCATCCACAATTGGAGCTGACCGGCTGGCTATGGTAGTAGCGGCAGTAAATTTATTTCCTAAGCAACACAACCTTGTGGTAGGTTTGGGAAGTTGCATTACCTATAATTTTGTCAACAAAAACCATCAGTTTTTAGGAGGAAGTATTTCGCCCGGTATGGAAATGCGTTTCAGGTCGCTAAATAAATTCACTGCAAAATTGCCCTTAGTTGAGGCCGACTGGAATTACCCTCTGTTAGGCTACGATACAGAAACCAATATTTTAAGCGGCGTTATGCTGGGAATGGCTAAAGAAATTGATGGAATAATAGAACTATACAAGGAAAAGTACGTGAACTTTAACGTGCATTTAACCGGGGGTGATACAGGCTTTTTTGTTCCTCTGCTCAAAAACAAGATATTTGCTGACCCTTATTTAATTTACAAAGGCCTCTATGCGATTAGTGAGTACAACAATCAACCCAAAACTTAAGCTCGGATTTTTACTGCTGTTAGGATCATTTACTGCTAATGCACAGGAGAATTCACCTTTTTCAAGATATGGCCTTGGAGATGTATTTCCCGGCCAACACGTAATCAGCCGCGGTCTTGGTGGCATTTCCGCCGCTTACCGCGATGGCCTGGGCCAGTCGGTAAATTTTTATAATCCTGCTTCTTACAGCAGTCTTGCATTAGTTACATACGATATTGGTGTGGCCATCGATAACAGGAACCTGCGTAGCGCCAATCCAGTTAAAAAGTTTGGATCAACCAATTTTACTCCAGCTTATGTAGCATTGGGTTTACCCATAAGCATAAAGCATGGGCTTGGATTGGCATTTGGCCTCAGACCCATTTCAAAAATCAATTATTCCATTCGCGAAAACAAACGCCTTTCAGGTATTGATAGTGTTGCCTACCTATACGAAGGTAATGGTGGCCTTTACCAGGGATTTGTTGGTTTAGGAAAAAAATGGGGTGGTTTAAGTTTAGGTGTAAACGCAGGTTACAATTTTGGTCGTAAGGAAACCAATACAAGAGTGCTGCTTATCAGCGACTCGGTTAATTACCAAAATGCCAGTTATTCATCTGTAACATCTTTCAATAAATTTTCGCTGCAGGGTGGCATGCAATACCAGTTTAATACCAGTAAAAATTCGTTATTAAGAATAGGTGTTGATGGCAAATTAAAACAAACACTTAACGCCAGCCAGGATACAAAAAAAGAAACCTTTTATTACGATGCAAATGGAACAGTTACCCAGATAGACAGCGCTTTTGAACAAAAAGATAAGCCGGGATCCATCCAACTTCCTTCAACTTTTACTGCAGGTATTGCATTTGAAACACTCACCAAGGAAAAATTTACCCGCACATTAATAAGTGCCGAATACGAAAGCTCCAAATGGAGTAACTACCGGTTTTTTGGTCAGCCCGATAAGTTAACCGACAATTGGCAGTTCAGGATAGGTGCACAATTATCGCCTGATTATTTAAAAGCACAATCTTTCTGGAGCAGGGCAACGTATCGTACCGGTTTCTTTTATGGTAAAGACTATATTAATGCCGATGGCAATGAGTTAAAAACTTATGGCATAACATTAGGTGCCGGTTTTCCTGTGCTTAAACGCTCAAATTATTCATATCAATATTCAAACATTCATACTGCTATCGAAATTGGTAAAAGAGGCAGCAAGGTTAATAATATAACTGAAAACTTTTTCCGCTTGTCGTTTGGATTTAGCTTAAGCGATAAATGGTTTATACCTCGCAAGTATGATTAATAGAAAACATAGAAATATTATGCATTGGGCAACTCTTATAATGAGTTGCTTTTTTGTATATGCCTGCGAAAACAATTACACCGAGGTACAAAACCTGGGCAAACCCAAAATTAATATTGAGGAAGGACGTGATATTGAAAGTTACCTTAGCCAAAACGGAAAGGTAAAAGCCAAACTTATGGCCCCTGTTATGTTAAGGTACCAGTTAGATACCCCTAAAACTGAATTCCCCAAAAGCTTGTTTGTTACTTTTTTTGATGACAGCACACAAGTTGAAAGCAAATTAAGCGCTAAATATGGCAGCTACATGGAGAATGAAAACAAGGTTTTTCTCCGCGATAGCGTAATTGTTTACAACATGTTGGGCGATACGCTACATTGCCGCGAACTAAACTGGGACCAGCGTAAAGAAATTTTTTATACCGACAAAAATGTGATCATTCAAAAGCCCGATCAAAAGATTTATGGTACCGGCCTTACTGCCGACCAGGGTTTTAAATGGTTTACCATAAAAAATGCATACGGCTTCATTAACATTCCCGACAGTTCGTTTTTAGCACAGTAAGCCTGCGTTAGCAAGCCTTTCTTTTTGTTTACCGGCATTTGTATTTCATAGCAACATCCTTGTGTCACTCACTTGTACTTTTGCATTTTTACTCAGCAACACGCAAAATCTATCTCAATAAAATAGTCCTGGCACCATATCAATGGTATCATTATTTTATATTGGATCAATATTCTTATCTCAAAAAATTAAACAAAAGCTTTATGGAATACCGTCGTTTAGGCAAATCAGGGTTACAGTTAAGTGTACTTAGTTTTGGTAGCTGGGTAACCTTTCACAAGCAGATAGAAGATAGCAATGCAGATGAATTAATGGGCATTGCATACGACCATGGCATAAACTTCTTCGATAATGCCGAAGGGTATGCTTTAGGCGAAAGCGAAAAAATGATGGGCCGTGTAATCAAAGCCAAAAATTGGGATCGCAGTTCCTATGTTGTTTCTTCAAAAGTTTTTTTTGGCAGCAGGCCCAACTCAAAGCCAAACCAAACTGGTCTTAGCCGCAAACATATTATTGAGGCCTGCCACGAAGCCTTACATAGGTTACAGGTTGAATACCTTGACTTGTACTTCTGCCACCGCCCCGATAAGAATGTACCTATTGAGGAGGTAGTGTGGACGATGAACCACTTGTTACAGCAAGGCAAAATATTTTATTGGGGTACCAGCGAGTGGAGCAGCCAGGAAATTATGGAAGCCCACATGGTTGCCCGCCAATACAATCTTATTGGTCCAACTATGGAGCAGCCCGAATACAATTTGTTCAACAGGCAAAAAATGGAAGCAGACTTCCTGCAATTATTTAAAAATCCGGGATTGGGTACTACCATCTGGAGCCCGCTGGCCGCTGGTTTATTAACCGGAAAATACAATAACGGTATACCTGAAGGATCACGCCTGGCCAT
>JBBSJX010000207.1:0-7141 GCA_038256825.1 Chitinophagales bacterium | reverse complement strand
CATACCATACGAAATAGTATTAACAACGACGTTTTATTTAGAAATATTTTACGTGGACTAAATGCAACATTTTACCATTCAACCGTTACAACAAAACAGGTTGAAGAATATATATCAAAGGAAAGTACCGTTGATTTTTCTAAAATATTTGACCAATACTTACGAACAACACAGGTTCCAACACTTGAATATTACTTCAACAAAAAAAATATTTTTTATCGCTGGGTAAATTGTGTTGAAGGATTTGATTTGTCAATGATTTATAAAAACGAATCAGGCAAAGAAACCCGGATTTCTCCAACAACAGTATGGCAAAAATTGAAGATTGATAAAACAATTGATCCCACTTTTTTTCCCTCAACCCTCGAAAAGAATTATTTTATCCAACTTTCGAAAGTTAAAGGAAAAAAGTAGCAATCAATTTTACAGACCTATGGTAATCAATAAGTGGTTTTACCATAGTGATCGTGCAGGTTTCGCTGGTAGTCGTCGCTTATAGGTTCGCTATGATCGAAGGGGGGACTGTTTTTAATGCTTTCAACCGTTGCATCAACCACTACCATAGCTGTTTCCCATTCAATTTGCTTAATCCACCTGGGCGAAATCAATACTTTTTTACCGGGAAACCAGTTGCCTGTATCTACAACTATATAATCAATCTTCCAGTTTATATCATCAATAATAAAATCCTCCACCTCTCCTACGTCACCATCGGCAGCATGAATGCTGTAACCCTTTACTTTGGCAGTGCTTTGCAAATGCGGATCACCATTTTCTTTTCCTTCCCCGGAAAGTTCAGAAGTGTGAATAGCATCTATAAAAGGCTCCACATGGGGTAAAACCATACCGGTGGTCCCCATACCTCCTGCCCAAAGCCCTCCACCCCAGTAACTTGTCCAGGGGTAATGCTGGTACAAATCAATTTCATGCTGGCGCGATACAGGCTTATCAGTATCAATGTCAGGACTATTCTTTACCTGTTCCATAGTTAACTTAACCGGGAAAATTTCTTCATCCCAATTAGGTTTCAGTAAGGCTTCAGGCGAAATAAGTACTTTGCGGCCCGATAGCCAGGATCCTGTTTCCACCACCAGGTAACGTATCGTCCAGGTATGATCATCGAAATAAAATTCTTTTACATTCCCAATTTCGCCATCAGTAGCGCCAATGGCAAATCCTATAATATCCTTTACGGTGCGTTTCATAATTTAAAAATTTAATTTTTGCCTAACTCTTACAAATTTAATTTTCACTTAATATAAAGTTACTAAAATTACCATGTTTAGCAACCTTTAAAAACCATGAGGAATTATTATTGCATTATTAAATTATAAACAAGCGGAATACTATTTGTACAGTCAACTTTATAAGAAATGAAAGCTATAAACTGCCGCATATAATAGATTGATTTTGTTTCACCTTTACAAATTAATTTAGGTAAATAAAAAAGTTAAGAATACATTGAAGTTTTTCAGGTTATAAAGTAAATAAAGCTTTTATTAAACCTGACATAATCAACATCTCTCTAATAAACCAGTAAATATGAAGTGGATTTTATTTGTATTACTCACAAGTTTTGTTGTATCCGGCTGCGAAATGCGCAAAAAGGAACAGCGATTGGAAATAAAAGAAGCAGCTTTAAATCAGAAGGAGCAGGAACTTATTGCCAGGGAAAACTCTCTTAGTTTAAAAGAAGAAGATTTAATTAGCAGGGAAAAATTACTGGACAGCACTTCAAAAATTGTTTCAGATACCCTATCTACTTTATTTCCCAATTTGCCTGGCACTTATAATGTTGTTATGAAGTGTACCCAAACAACCTGTCCCGGATCGGCTGTTGGCGACACCAAATTGGAACAGTGGGAATTAAGTTTCCAGAATAATTCTATAATAGTAAAGGCGATGAGCGATAATAAACTGGTACGGGTTTACTCCGGTACTTATATAGGCAATTCATTTGAATTGCTTGCTCAACAAGACAATCAAAATCCAGCCCCTGAAGTTTTTATTGTGGTTAGAATACAACCCTCAAAAACTAATGAAATGGTAGGCCGCCGCGAAATCATAAGGGAAAAAGATTGCAGGATTGTCTATGACCTCTCATTAAAAAAGCAATCGTCGCTTTAAACTACATTTAAATTGGGATTATGGTATTGCTAACTGAATTGGATTTTACATTACCTCTAAAAAACCCGGTGATCATTTTTTCGCTGGTTTTATTTATAATATTATTTGCACCCATCCTGCTTAATAAGCTTAAGGTGCCCCATATTATAGGATTGATAGTTGCCGGGGTAATAATAGGTCCTTATGGTTTTAATTTATTACTACGCGATAGCAGCATCGTTCTTTTTGGCACGGTAGGTTTGCTATACATCATGTTTACCGCCGGGTTAGAAATAGACATGGAAGAGTTTAAAAAGAACAGTTTAAAAAGTATTGTTTTTGGCTTGTACACTTTTCTCACCCCAATGCTCTTAGGTACTGTAGCTGCCTATTACCTGTTAAATTTCGATCTTCCTACTTCGGCGTTGTTGGCAAGTATGTTTGCATCGCATACATTATTAGCTTATCCTATTGCAAGTAAATATGGCATAACCCGCATCAGGGCAGTTACCCTTACTATTGGAGGAACGATTATAACGGATATACTGTCATTATTGGTTTTAGCCGCTATAGTTGGCATGTACAAGGGAGAAATCACCTCAGCTTTTTGGATCCGTTTAGGAATATCAACGATAATTTTTGCTTCTATTGTTTTTATCATTTTCCCTATAATTGCCAGGTGGTTTTTTAAAAAATTTGAAGACAATGTCTCGCAATACATATTTGTATTGGCAATTGTTTTTTTAGGTTCTTTTCTGGCAGAAGCCGCGGGATTGGAAGCAATCATAGGAGCCTTTATCTCGGGGCTTGCTATAAATAAGTTTATACCGCATACGTCACCCTTAATGAACAGGATTGAATTTGTTGGAAACGCTTTGTTCATCCCCTTCTTTTTAATTGGAGTGGGAATGGTGGTAGATTTTAGCGTTCTTTTTAAAGGTTTAGGTGCGCTAAAAGTTGCAGGTGTTATGATTGCTATGGCCGTTTTAACAAAATACCTGGCGGCCTGGTTTACACAAAAAACCTTTAAGTTTTCGAGCGATGAACGCCAGATAATTTTTGGATTAAGCAATGCCAGGGTGGGTGCCACTTTAGCCGTGGTATTGGTTGGATATAATGTGATTTTAGGCGAAACTGTTACAGGCGATCCTATCCGTTTATTAAATGAAGATGTATTGAACGGTACCATCATTATGATCCTTGTAACCTGCACCATCAGCTCGTTTGTAGTTGAGAAAGCTTCGCGACAGATTGCTTTAATTGAAGGTGCCAAGAAAACCGTTGCGGATAATGAAATGGTTGACCGGATTATGATTTCACTGGCCTACCCCGATACTGTAAACAACCTTGTAGACCTGGCATTTTTATTACAGCCAAACAAAACAAAATCGCCGTTATATGCCTTGCATGTAATAGACGAGCAGGAAGCATCGGGTGATGGTGAAATTGCCGGTAAGCGTATGATGGAAAAAGCAGTAAAGCACGCCGCCGCAACCGATAATACCATTGTACCCTTAAAACGTTTTGATTTAAACATTAGTAATGGTATTGTTTATACCATAAAGGAACATGATATTACCGACGTAATAATTGGGTTGCACCACCTGGTGAGTGCGAATGATAGCTTTTTCGGGCATACTACGGAGCGGATATTGCAAAGAACAAGTGAAACAGTTTTTATTTATAAGGCGCTTCAACCTATTAATACCTTAAAGAAAATACTGGTAGCTGTTCCTCCCAATGCAGAGTATGAAAAAGGTTTTGCGCATTGGTTTATGCGGATTGCTAACATATCAAAAGAAACGGGTTTGCCATTGATTATGTATGCAAATAAATTAACCATAGGCCTGTTGAAAAAAGTAAAGGAAGAACAAGCCCCGTCGCTTAATATTATTTTTGAAGAGTTTGAAGAGTGGCAGGACTTCCTGATTTTTAGCAGGGAAGTAAAACAGGATGACCTGTTTATCATCATTTCTTCTCGTAAAGGGTATTTATCGTACAGCCAGGAACTGGAAAAACTTCCTAAATACCTTACGAACTATTTTGCCAGCACCAGTTATGTAATACTATATCCTGAGCAAAACGAAGACCTTTCGGGACTGGACTTAAAACCATTAAAAGAAAATGTAGCTGTGTTAGGTAAAGCAGGAGAGTTTGTGAAAAGTATTTTTACCAAACATTAGGATACTAATTATTATTGTCGCCCCGTGTTATAAAACGTACAAGTGAATGAACTTCCAAAGGTCGGTCAGGCAACAGCGATGTTTAGTATTGAAATACCGCTGGTGACAAAATCCATTATTTATAGGGATGGTTTACAAAAAGTTTAAACCACTTGAAGCAATGGCAAACTGATTAAGTATTCTGCCAGAAAAAAATAAAATTTAACGAAACTGATGACTAGAATACTATTTATAATTTCAAACAGTTTAAGATTTTTTGAAAACGGGCTCTTGTAATAATGTGATTTGTAGATTACCCGATAATATTAAAAGGATTGATGAATGAAAAAGATTAGTAATTCGTGGTTGTGGATGGTTCGCCAGGTAAATAAGGTAAGAAACGAAAGGTTGCGAATAGGCATTTTACAGGCATTTCCTTTTTATATCGCATCACTTATTGCGGGTATACTGGCTGTTATTTATGCAAAACTTTTTGCTGCTGCAGAGCATGCTTCCATGATGTTAATTGAACACTATGGGTGGCTGGTTTTAGTACTCACACCTCTTTGTTTTATTATATCGTCGTTATTGGTAAGTAGTTTTGCCGCGTACAGCAGGGGCAGCGGTATTCCGCAGGTAATGGCTGCAATTGAATTAGGCAATTCCTCCAAACAATCAAAAATCGGTAAACTACTGGGCCTTAAAATTATCCTGGTTAAAATACTTTCCAGCATTATCCTCATTTTTGGTGGGGGTGCCATCGGTAGAGAAGGACCTACCATCCAGATTGCAGGATCGGTTTTTTACCTCGTTAACAAATGGATACCCGAAAACTGGCCAAAAATTACAAGGCAAAATATGATTATGACCGGTGCTGCTGCAGGATTAGCGGCCGCCTTTAACACCCCCCTTGGCGGAATTGTTTTTGCTGTTGAAGAACTAACTAAAACCCATATCCGGTATTTTAGAACGGCGCTTTTTTCTGCAGTAATTATTGCTGGTCTTACGGCCCAAACCTTATTAGGGCCTTATTTATATATCGGGTTTCCCAAGGTAAATAATTTGTCTACCTATATTTTTGGAGCTGTTATGCTGGTAGCATGTTTTTCAGGTTTCGCAGGGGCAGCCTTCTCAAAAGGTATACTGGAATTACTTAAATGGAAAAGCACTTTTAAGAAAAAACACCAGCACTACATTTGGATTATCCTAAGCGGATTGGTAATTGCCTCTATCGCTTATTTCATCAACCCGGTAATTTTAGGTTCGGGAAACGAAGTAATGAACCCGCTGCTTTTTGCTGATGATAAACAAATAGAATGGTATGTTCCCTTTTTGCGGATGATTGGCCCAATAATCACATTTGGTGTTGGTGGTGCCGGGGGCATTTTTGCACCTGCCTTAAGTGCCGGCGCTACCATAGGCGCTTTTATTGCGGATTACTGGCACCTTTCGGCCTCCGACTCAAATTTGCTGATATTGGCCGGCATGGTGGGGTTTTTAACCGGGGTTACCCGTACCCCCTTTACGGCCGCCATACTTGTGCTGGAAATGACGGATCGCCATAGCGTAATTTTTTACCTGATGCTTGCCGCTATGATTTCCAATTTAATTGCCATCACAGTTGATAGACGTTCATTGTACGACCACCTGAAAAATCAATATTTAAAAGACCTGACCGATACCGAAGATCCCAATAAAACAATGGTAACCGAGGCAAAACCAACTAAGTAATATAACAGGAATTTTTGGGGAACAAGCAGTGATTCGTTATTCAGCCCCGGTTGTGTCACTCACTTGTACTGCATAATTTTAAGCGGCAAAAGTGAACCCTAAGTAAAACATAAAAACAGTTATACCGAAACTTTCTAATATTCAGTTTATAAGTTTTGTAAAGCCTGCACTACCCTGCTAACCGGCAATCCCATTACATTATAAAAATCGCCGGTAATGGATTTTATACCTACCACTCCAATCCATTCCTGAATAGCATAAGCCCCTGCTTTATCATAAGGTTTATACTCATCAACATAATGTTCAATCTGGCTTAAAGTAAGCGGGTGAAACTGTACATCTGTCATTTCGTAAAAAGCTACCTGTTTGCCCTGGTGTAAAATAACTACACCAGTAATTACCTTATGGTGCTCTCCTGCTAATGCCTGTAAAATGCTTAAGGCATCCGCTCTGTCAGTAGGTTTACCAATAATTTTATTGCCCAGTACCACTATTGTGTCTGCGGCTAAAATTGGTTCGTTATTATAATTCAACTCCTTGTTTTGTTGCAGGTGTGCCTGCACTGCAAGCGCTTTTTGGTGTGCAATATGTACAGGAACTTCCTCCACAGCAAATTCAGCAGGATATGTTTCCTCAGTGTTTTGAACCACGATTGTAAAAGGAACTTCAGCCCACTCAAGTAATTGTTTGCGCCGCGGTGATTGCGATGCGAGTATAATTTTTTGCATGCCGCAAACTTAAGTAAAGCAGGTTATTTAAAAATGAACAGGCAAAAGTACCAGCATTTGCAGCTTGTTGGTTTACTGTACATGAGCTACCGTGTGTACACAAATGTGTGAGGTTCAGCTTTTTAAAATTCATAAATAGAAAGCGGCTAATTGCTCCAGAGAAGCCCCCTTTTTGTAAATACTCTTTATTTAAAGTTCTTTGGAAAAATCGTTTTGAATGATTTCTATAAAAAGAATGCTTAAAGTTCTTCGGAATAATCGTTTTGAATGATTTGTATAACAAGGATGATTTTAAAGAGCAATAAGAAAAAAAATGATGAGTACAAACGGAAAGTACAAGAGTGCGACGCAACAATGTTTAATGCTTAAGTAATGCCTGGCCCAAAACTTTAACCACCATGGTTCTGAAGGTAT
>JBBSJX010000206.1:0-7182 GCA_038256825.1 Chitinophagales bacterium | reverse complement strand
TGATTACCCAGGCCCAGATAATATTTATGGTTACACCCCAACGTACAGCCGACAAACGTTTGGTAGCACCTACGCCAATAATAGCTCCTGTAATGGTATGTGTGGTACTAACGGGTATGCCGAAGTATTCGGCAATATACAAAGTCATGGCGCCGGCTGTTTCGGCACTTACGCCTTCAAGCGGGGTAATTTTTGTAATACGGGTTCCCATGGTTTTTACAATTCTCCATCCACCACTCATGGTGCCTGCACCTATTGCTATAAAGCACGATATAGGTACCCATGCCGGAGTTTGATCAAAAGTTTGAATATAACCGGTAGATATCATAGCGGCTCCTATAATACCCATAACTTTTTGCGCATCGTTACCACCATGGCCTAAACTAAACAATGCCGACGATACCAATTGCAAACGTTTAAACCATCGTTCAGCTTTATGCGGCCGTGCCCTTTTGCTTAAATGCACAATGATAATGGTAATTACAAAGGCTATAAACATTCCTATTAACGGGGCTAAAAATATAAATAAGATGATGGGTAATACTTTAGCCGAAACAATAACTGCAAACGTGCCATAGTGGGCAACTGCAGCGCCCATAAATCCTCCGATTAAGGTATGTGATGAGCTTGAAGGTATACCATACCACCAGGTTACCAGGTTCCAGATGATGGATGCCAATAAACCACAAAGAATTACATAAAGAGCCAGCGGGTCGCCCTCTTCAAGCCTGACTGATTTAGCGATGGTATTACCGATTTTAAATTCTCCGATTATATATTTTGAAACAAAGTAAGCAGAGAAGTTGAAGAATGCGGCCCAAACAACAGCCTGGAATGGAGTGAGCACTTTAGTTGAAACGATTGTAGCAATTGAGTTGGCCGCATCGTGAAAACCGTTTATATAATCGAAAATAAAAGCAAAGCCGATTATTACAATAAGTAAAGTGGTCATACTAATTTTTTAGTAATGGGGGGGTGTCGCCTTTTACTAAGCGTATTTTACAATAATTGATTCTATAACATTAGCGGCATCCTCGCATTTATCGGTAGCAATCTCCATTACCTGGTAAATTTCACGCTTCTTGATAACCTCTTTAAAATCGTTTTCCTGGTTAAAAAGTTTTTCAATACTCAGGTCAAAAATATCATCGGCCTGGTTTTCAATATCGTTCACCCTTATTAAAGCTTCTGTCATCAAACGTAGGTTCTTCATATTTCTTAGTTCCTTAACGGCACTTTGAATGTGAATGGTACCCTGCTCTATTAATTCAGCCATCTTTTGTATACCGGTATCGTTTGGATTAACACGATAGAAATTTATTTTTTTTGCTGACGCATATATATAGTCAGCTATATCATCAAGCGCCGAAGCCAGCGTATGAATATCTTCCCTATCAAAAGGAGTTATAAAGTTTCGCCCTAATTCAATAAATATATTGTGCGTATGGTCATCATTAACATGTTCAAGATCTTCTAGTTGAGACGTAAGTGATGCCCGTTTATCGTAGTCGGGTTCGTTTACAATTTGCTTTAATACGCCACCCATTTTGTGCACGGTAGTTGCAACATCTTCAAACAATTCGTAAAATACCCGGTTTTTGGGCATGAACATTTTACCGAAAGAATTAAGTCCCATACCTTTTTAAAATTTAGGCAAAAATATAATTATGAGGCCAAGGAGGTTATAAAACTTTTTTCTTAATGATAACTTAACATTGAGTTCATCCTGTTTAGTTACATTTCTCTCAAAACCCTTTTACACAAAATTATCAGATACAATGTATTTTTTTTGGTACCAGGCATTTGTATTATAATTCAACATCGTTGTGTCACTCACTTCTACTGTTTTCTCCCTGGGGAGCAGGTAATTAAAACTTGCATCCTTCCCGAATGAAAAATGTTCCATATCAAAATTTATATCACCCTTGTTAATATTCCGGTAACATTCCCATAACATTCACATAACCTCTGCATAACATTTGCGCAACATAGTGCCGGTAGTTTTGCATCATGAAAATTAAATTCATCGTGAAAAATGTTATTCTTTCTATCCTTCTCTCCCTATTTGTATTTGGGCAGGGGTTTGCGCAGTCTGCCAAAATCAGCGGTAAAGTATTTAATGATAGAAACGAACCTCTTTCTGGTGTATCAATAAAAATAGAAGGTACCTCCAGAGGGGCATCCTCCAATATTGACGGCACTTTTAACCTGGGGGTTAGTACCGGCAAAAACATTTCCATTTCCTTTTCGGCTGTGGGCTACCAGGAAAAAACTTTATCAGGTATTACTTCCGGTGAAGAAAATATAGCTGTACTACTTGAAGAAGCACAGAAGACACTTGAAAATGTGGTTGTAAAATCAGCAGCAACAAAAAAGGTATCGGTTAACTCCATGATTGCGTACCAAAAAAATACCAACACTGTAGCACAGGTTATATCTGCTGAATCAATAAAAAGATCGCCCGATAAAAATACAGGTGAAGTTTTGAAAAGAATACCGGGAACCAGTATCCAGGAAGGAAAATACCTGGTTGTTCGTGGCTTAAGCGATCGTTACAACCAGGCAATGCTCAATGGTATTTTGCTTAGCAGTACCGAACCCGATCGTAAAACATTCTCTTTCGATATTTTCCCCTCTTCCATGATTGATAATATCATCATTAATAAATCATTCATACCAGAACTTACAGGAGAGTGGGCAGGTGGATTAATTCAGGTAAACACTAAAGATGTTCCTTCGAAAAACTTTCTTGATGTACAAATAGGTACAGGTTTTAATACCCAAACTTTTGGCAGCGATTTTTATACATATAAAGGTGGTAAATACGATCAGATAGGTTTTGATGACGGTACACGTTCCTTGCCTGCCAGCCTTCCGTTAAAATCAACATTTAGCTATTTAAACCAAACTGATAAAACTGAATTTGGTAAAAGGTTTGAAAACATCTGGGCGTCCGATAAAAACAGTTCAAACTATTTACCGGTATTAAATAAGAGCTTCCAGGTAAGTGGCGGCTTTAATAAAAGCTTTAAAAACAACTATAAATTAGGAACGATTTTCGCTCTTAATTACAACCAGTCAAACAAAAAAACTGCTTTTCAAAACAGGTTGTATTCCATACAAAATAACGTGGCATCGTTAAACTTTGATTACGATAACAACAAATACAGTCAGGATGTACTTTGGGGTGCATTAGCCAATATTACCTTGCAACTTGGGAGCAATAATAAAATTTCATTTAAAAATTTATTGAATGTAAATTCTTCGGATTATGTTACCCAACGCACCGGTAAGGATTATGAATTAAATTCAATAGATGGTGAAAATATTCGTGCAAGTGAGTTGAGTTTAAAAACAAATACCTTCTTCAATACTATGGTAGCGGGCGATCATAATATCCGCGCTCTAAAATCTAAATTTCATTGGTACGGCAGCTTTAATATATTAGACCAGTATATTCCCGACCAGCGTCGTTTACAATACAACCAGGATGCAAGTAGTCCCAATGCACCTTACCTGGCGTTGATCGGCGCTTCAAATACTTCGCAAAAATCAGGTAGTCGTTATTATGGTTTTTTAAACGACTATATCTATAATACCGGTGCAGATATCACTACAAATTTCAGGTTGTTTGATATGGCCCAGAGTGTGAAAGCAGGATACTTTTTCCAGGTAAAAGACCGGATTTTCAACTCTCGTCCTTTCGCAATCTATATTCCTTCTGGCGAAAACAAAGCCCTGCAATCATTACCTGAAAGCGAAATATTTAACCCTGCAAATTTTGGAAATGGATTTGATGAAAAATTTGCCTTTAACGAGCTATCGGGTAACCAATACCGTTATATTGCCAATACTATACTTAATGCTGGTTTCCTTCAATTCGATAACCAGTTTACTGATAAGATACGTGCTGTTTGGGGAGTAAGGATTGAAGACTACGACCAGGTTATTGGTAGTACAAAAGCTAGTGATAGCAGGCATGTTCACAGCAGGGTTACAGATGTATTACCAGGTTTAAATTTGACTTATAAATTAAATCCGCGTACCAATATCCGGTTTTCTGCTTCGCAAACAGTTATTCGCCCGGAGTTTAGAGAGCTAAGTGATTTTGCGTTTTTTGATTTTGATTTAGGTGCAACTGTTACAGGAAATAAAACACTACAACGTACCAAAATTTCAAACTTCGATCTTCGTTACGAATTATATCCCCGCGCCGGTGAGCTATTTACCGTAGGTGCTTTTTATAAGTATTTTAAAAATCCTATTGAGTTGTATTTCAACCAAAGCGGTGCCGGTAGTTCAAGTACATTTAATTACATCAATGCCGATAAAGCACAAGGTTATGGGCTGGAGATGGAATACAGGAAGCGGCTTGACTTTAATAATGCATTACGCAACTTCACCGTTCAGTCAAATGTTTCCTACATATTCAACAGGGTAGAGCGGGATAACTTTCAGTTAAGCCGTCCAATGCAGGGCCAAAGCCCTTATGTATTAAATGCATCCATACAATATGATGTTGAAAAATTAGGTATAAATACAACCCTTCTTTACAACCAGATTGGAGATCGTATACTGTATGTTGGTGGTAACGATTATCCGCCGGTATGGGAAGCCAGCAGGCCGGTATTTGATTTCCAGATCGCCAAAAAATTAATGAAGGAAAGGGCAGAATTAAAATTTAATGTATCGGATATATTTAACCAGGTTGCCAATTACTACCACGATTTAAACGATAATAAAAGGTACGATAAAGGAAGCGATGCTTTAGCAATCAGGCGTACATATGGTTCAAATGTTAGTCTGTCATTTTCGTATAATATAAAATAGATCCCAAATTAAAACGCTCTAAAATACAATTATGAAAAAGTTGTTTATTCTTATGATGGCTTCCGGCTTATTAGCTATTGGATGCCGAAAAATTGAAGTGGACGGAGGAACTACTGTAGTTACCCAACCGGGCACAGGTTCGGAAAATACCATCCTGGAAGGAAGGATTTCTGCAAACAGAACCCTTAAAGCTGAATATGTTTACAAACTACGTGGTTTAGTATACGTAACAAATGGCGCAGTATTAACCATTGAGCCAGGTACTAAAATAGTTGGTGAAAACGGACGTACGGGTGGTTTGATTATTACACGTAGCTGTAAAATTATTGCTGATGGTACAGCCGATAAACCAATTGTATTTACCTCTGAAGCAGCTACACCTCAGCGTGGAGATTGGGCAGGCCTGGTTATATTGGGTAATGCACCTACCAACGCATCGTTTAACGGCCAGCAAGGCATTGGTGAAATAGAAGGTGGAATTAATAATAGTGATGGTTTAGGTTTGTATGGAACGCCTTTAACCCAACAACAAAATCCAGCAGATAATAGCGGTATTCTGCGCTATGTTAGAGTAGAATATGGAGGTTATGCATTTTTGCCAGATAAAGAAATCAACGGAATTACTTTTGGTGGCGTAGGAAGCCAGACCGTTGTAGATTATGTACAGGTTTCTTACGCAAACGACGATAGTTTTGAGTGGTTTGGCGGAACAGTTAACTGTAAACACCTGATCTCTTTCCGCACGTTGGACGATGATTTTGATACCGACAACGGATACAGTGGTAAAGTACAGTTTGGAATTGTTTTAAGAGATTCAGCCGTTGCTGACATTAGTAATAGTGAAGCTTTTGAAAGCGATAACGATGCCAATGGAAGTAACCTTACTCCCCAAACTTCGGCTGTGTTTAGTAACATTACTGCGTTGGGTCCTAAAGCAACATTATCAAATATTGGTAACAGTAAGTTTTTAGCAGCTGCACAAATTCGCCGTAATTCAACTATTTCCATTTACAATTCAATTTTAGCCGGTTGGCCCAAAGGTTTAATTATCGATGGTTCAAAAGGTATACCTACCGATTTAAATATATCTGCTGCTTCACCCGGCTTGTTTGTACAAAGCACTATAATTGCCGGTAGCCCGTCACCTATAGTATATTCAGCAAGCGCAACCACACCAACAGGTGCTAGTAGTGCTTCTATTCTTACCTGGTTTAGCACAGCAGGTTTCGGCAACGAAATTTTAACCAATAATACTGATGTTAAATTAGTAGCGCCGTTTAATTATAATGCACCCGATTTCAACATTGCCGATGCAAGTTCTCCTGCAGCTACCGGCGCAATATTTACAGCAAGTAAGCTAAATGGTTTTACCGCTGTTAGCTATAAAGGTGCTTGTAGTGTAGGTGATACCTGGTGGAAAAACTGGACGAAATTTTAATTAGATACTTCCTTTAAAAATAAAAGCCGCTTCCCAAAAAGAGCGGCTTTTTTACGTTATCCATAATTAATAAAACAAAAAGGACCTTTAATAAATTTTTCAGGTTACCAACATTAGGTTTTTATAGCATCATCGTTGCGTCGCATTACGTTCATCGTTAGGTACTTTAATGATGCATTATAGAATTATAATTTTTATATACACACCTTCAATAATGTTTACATCCAGATTAAAATTCGTAATCAACTTCCTTTTTATCTAAAGTAAAACCAAGGGTGGTGCCTACATCCGGTTTGCTGCGAACGTGAATGGTTTGCCCATGGGCTTCAATAATATGTTTGCAAATAGCCAGGCCAATTCCTGTTCCACCAACATCGCGGCTGCGCCCACGGTCTGTTCTGTAAAAACGTTCAAAAATTCGCGGCAAATGTTCTTCTCCTATACCAATACCATCATCACTTATTTCTACTAAAACATGTTTACCATCGGTATTATAAAAGCTGGCAACAATGTTGCCACCCGTTTTGCCATACTTGGTACCATTGCTTACCAGGTTAATAATTACCTGTTTTATTTTTTCTTTATCTGCAATAACAGTTAAGGGTTGGTCGCAGCCTTTTTTAATGCTGCATTTTATATTGCGCTGCGCCGTTTTAATTGATAAGGATTCATACACTTCCTTTACAAGATCCTGTATTATAAACGAAGTTTTATGCATGGGTTGCTCCCCACTTTCCAAACGTGTAATTTCATCCAGGTCGTTTACCATAGCTACCAGCCGGTCAACATTCCTGGAAGCATTTTCTAAAAATTTGGTACTTACCGCAGGGTTATTCATGGCGCCATCCAGTAAAGTGTCCACATAGCCCTGTATAGCAAAAATGGGGGTTTTAAATTCGTGCGATAAGTTTTGA
>JBBSJX010000205.1:0-7240 GCA_038256825.1 Chitinophagales bacterium | reverse complement strand
ATGCTGGTACTTTTTGTATTCATCATACCCTTCTCATTACCTGTTTGGAAACCCGGCAAACTAGCTGCATATTATAAGAAAATTCATTTGGAAAAATCAGGGGCTTTACGTTGGGAAGATTTACAAAATCACCCCCTGCCCCAGGATTTTGCCGACATGATAAGCTGGAAAGAATTAGCAACAAAAGTGTCGCAGGCATATGCTGATTTACCCGATAGTTCAAAAAACAATACCCTGCTTTATGCCCGTAACTATGCA
Source organism: Chitinophagales bacterium (assembly GCA_038256825.1). Taxonomy (GTDB): domain Bacteria; phylum Bacteroidota; class Bacteroidia; order Chitinophagales; family Chitinophagaceae; genus Segetibacter. The sequence goes on along the minus strand of JBBSJX010000205.1, from coordinate 6,982 downwards.
CTTGCCGGCGCTATAACTTATTATGGTAAAAACCTGCCACAGGTGGTAAGCGATAATGCGAGTTTTCTTACGTGGATGCCTGAAAAATACAACGCAAAAAACCTGCTTTTTGTAGGCAGGTTTATTCCCAAAACCGATGATATCGTTTTTCAGCAGTATGAACGTTACACCGTTCTGGATAGCATTACCACACCCATGGCGCGTGAAAAGGGTGTAAAAATAATATTATTCCAAAATGGCAATAGCCATGTAAACAATATGATTGAACAGGGTATAAAAAAATTAAAGGCTGAGTTTGAGCGCCAATAATTTTTTTTGGTAGCCGGCTGCATCTTTCCATAGCAGCATCGTTGCCACGCTCGGTTCAACTTTTGGTTGCATATTTACATAGCAGCATTATTGTACCGATAGCATCACTTAGGCGTCAACTTAAAACTCTAACAATTGGGATATAACCTTTACAGGCAATGGATTGATTTGAAAGAGTCGTAAGAAGGCTTAAGAATTAATAGATATCTCAAGGAAATTATGTGGCAAAAGTTGCCATAGAATATGCGGTACAAGAGAGTGACACAACGATGTCCAATAGAATTTCTACTGTTCGTCCCCAAAAAAAAAATCCTTAAGTTGACGCCAATGCGATAGCTATCGGTACTCGTTTAAATTGTTATTAATAATTGTCAGGATCCTTACAACTGGCCTATTAAAATTGCCTTTATAGGTTGCCGGAATTCATAACTCAATCATTTACTACTTTTACCAACTAATTTAAAAATTACAAATGAGTGCTGAACGCCAAAGGCCCCTTAGAGTTTTAGTAGCAAAAGTTGGACTTGATGGACACGACAGGGGCGCAAAAGTAATTGCAACTTCCATGCGCGATGCAGGAATGGAAGTGATTTATACCGGCTTGCGCCAAACACCCGAAATGGTGGTAAATGCAGCTTTACAGGAAGATGTGGATGCCATTGGCGTAAGCATTTTAAGCGGCGCTCACATGACTGTTTTCCCAAAAATAATTGCCCTTATGAAGGAAAAGGAAATGGATGATGTATTACTAACCGGCGGGGGCATTATACCTGAAGATGATATGAAAACTTTAAACGAAATGGGCGTGGGTCAATTGTTTGCACCCGGTACACCTACCAGCGAAATTACCCGCTACATTACCAACTGGGTAAAGGAGCACCGCAATTTTTAAACTTTAAACTATTTATTGTTTTTATCTAAATCCATTATATGAGTTATCAAACATTACACACCTCCCTACTAAATAATATCCTGGTTATAACCATTAACCGCCCCGAAAAACTTAACGCGATTAACAACGAGGTAATGACAGAGTTAGGAATGGCCATTGAGGAAGTGTATACAAATATTGAAATACGCTCCGCCATTATAACCGGTGCAGGGCCAAAGGCATTTGTAGCCGGTGCCGACATCAGCGAATTTACCGGCCTCTCAGTTGAGCAAGGCAAAGCCGTATCAAAAAAAGGAATTGATATTTTTTTCAGTATAGAGAACAGCCCCAAACCCATAATTGCAGCAGTCAATGGCTTTGCTTTAGGAGGCGGATGCGAGTTAGCCATGTGCTGTCATTTTAGGATTGCCAGCGACAACGCAAAGTTTGGCCAGCCCGAGGTAAACCTGGGATTAATTCCCGGTTATGGTGGCACACAGCGTTTGGTGCAATTGATTGGTAAAGGCAGGGCTATTGAAATGATGATTAGTGGTAACCCAATTGATGCGCAGACAGCGCTGCAATATGGCCTGGTAAACGCCGTGGTTCCACAAGAGGAATTACTGCAAAAGGCAATTGATATATTAACCAACATTAACAGCAAGGCACCGCTTGCCATTGCAAAATGTATTGAGGCAGCCAATGCCGTTTTTAATGAAAAAAGAAACGGTTATGAAATTGAACTGGATGGATTTGGAAACTGTTTTGGTACCAACGATATGAAGGAAGGCGCTACCGCATTTTTAGAAAAGAGAAAGCCTGTTTTTTCGGGCAAATAATATGGGCTGATTTAAAAAACTAATTTTAAACTAATAACCTTTTTAATAAATGGGCTCTCAGCTTTCCGCTTCGAGCTTGTAAAAATTTAAAAACCAACTAATGGATTATCGTATAGAAAAAGATACCATGGGCGAAGTAAAAGTGCCCTCAAATGTTTATTGGGGCGCTCAAACCCAACGCAGCATCGAAAATTTTAAGATCGCAACGGATATCGACAAAATGCCGAAGGAAATTATCAAAGCCTTCGCATACCTAAAAAAAGCTGCCGCCATTACCAATTTTGAGGCGGGGGTGCTTTCAAAAGAAAAGTCGGAATTAATTGGCCAGGTTTGCGACGAAATATTGGAAGGAAAATTAGACGACCAGTTTCCGCTGGTAGTTTGGCAAACCGGCAGTGGTACTCAAAGCAACATGAATGTGAACGAAGTAGTTGCTTACCGCGGTCATGTAATAAAAGGTGGCCAGCTAAGCGATAAGGAAAAATTTCTTCATCCAAACGATGATGTAAATAAATCCCAGTCATCAAACGATACGTTTCCTACGGCAATGCATATTGCTGCCTATAAAACGCTGGTTGAAGTAACCATTCCCGGAATAACCAAACTGCGCGATACCCTTGCTGAAAAAAGCAAAAAGTATATGCAGGTGGTTAAAATTGGCCGCACCCATTTTATGGATGCAACGCCACTTACCGTTGGCCAGGAAATAAGTGGTTATGTAAGCCAGTTAAACCATGGTTTAAAAGCCATCAATCATACTTTAGAACACCTGTCGGAACTTGCTTTAGGTGGCACCGCCGTTGGCACGGGCATCAATACTCCAGATGGATATTCAGAAAATGTATCGGCTCATATTGCTACGCTTACCGGCCTGCCGTTTATAACTGCAGAAAATAAATTTGAAGCCTTGGCTGCGCACGATGCCATTGTGGAAAGCCATGGCTCCTTAAAAACGGTTGCAGCCAGTTTAATGAAAATTGGGAACGATATCAGGATGCTTTCTTCCGGTCCACGCAGCGGTATTGGCGAACTGTTTATTCCCGATAATGAGCCTGGTTCTTCTATAATGCCAGGCAAAGTAAATCCTACTCAAAGTGAGGCGTTAACCATGATTGCTGCGCAGGTTATGGGTAACGATGTTGCCATTAACATTGGTGGCGCCAGTGGTCATTTTGAATTAAACGTTTTTAAACCCGTTATGATTAAAAACTTTTTACACAGCGCCCGATTAATTGGAGAAGGCTGTGTAAGTTTTAACGATAAATGCGCTGCTGGAATTGAGCCAATTGAAGCCAATATTAAAAAGCACGTTGATAACAGCCTGATGCTGGTTACAGCCCTTAATACCAAAATTGGTTATTATAAAGCCGCCGAAATTGCTCAAACAGCACATAAGGAACATACAACATTAAAAGAAATGGCCGTTAAACTGGGCTACTTAACTCCCGAAGAGTTTGACCAATGGGTAATTCCCGCAAATATGGTGGGCGAATTACCTTCCTAAAACATTCTTGTCCCGGCTTAAAAACCGGGACTTTTTTTTAATGTAATTTTAGGCTTTAACCTAAAATATTTATTAAACTAAATTTGGTATCCGGCACCAATTTTTCAATTGAACCCCGGTTGTAGCCTGACCGACTATTGGCGGTTCATTCCCTTGTACAGTTGCAACTATATGCAGCGAAAACAACAGCTATTAGTAAAATACCAACCCTACTTCTACCATTTCACTTTAAAATTTCACACTAATGACTATTACATTTTTTTCATCCCAGCCTTACGATAAAACCTTTTTTGAATTACACAATATTGATTTCGGTTTTGACCTGCAGTTTCACGACGCATCGTTATCCAATGCCACTACCAACCTAATACACAATAGCGAAGCTGTTTGTGTTTTTGTAAACGATAAGCTCGATAGAGAGGTAATTGAAATACTCGCCGAAAAAGGAGTAAAAATTATTGCCCTACGTTGCGCAGGTTTCAACAATGTAGACCTTGAAGCAGCAAAGGAAAATAATATCAGTGTATGTCGTGTGCCCGCCTATTCGCCCGAAGCCGTAGCAGAACATGCCGTGGCTATGATATTAACGTTAAACAGAAAAACGCATAAAGCCTACAACCGGGTCAGGGAACAAAATTTTTCACTAACCGGATTATTGGGATTTAACCTTAAAGGCAAAACAGTAGGGGTTATCGGCACCGGTAACATTGGGCAAGACTTTTGCCGCATATTATCAGGTTTTGGATGCAAAGTTGTGGCCTTCGACTTAATTGCAAATAAAGAATTGGAAGCCCTGGGGATTGAATATTTACCTCTGGTGGATATTTTACCCATTGCCGACATCATCTCCCTCCACTGCCCCTTAAACGAACAAACAAAACACCTCATCAATGCGGACACCCTTGCTATGATGAAACCCGGGGCAATGCTTATTAATACCAGCAGGGGTGCTTTGTTAGATACAAAGGCGGTAATCAGTTCATTAAAAACCGGCCAACTGGGTTATTTAGGAATTGATGTGTACGAACAGGAAGAGAAACTATTTTTCCGCGATCTTTCTGGCGATGTTATACAGGATGATGTGATTGCCAGGTTAACGAGTTTTTCAAATGTATTAATAACAGCTCACCAGGGCTTTTTTACAAGCGAGGCGCTAACGCAAATTGCCACCACAACATTAAAAAATGTTAAAGAGCTTTTAAAGGATGGCAATTTAAGCGTAAAGGGAGCGTTATTAGCCTGATAATTTTTAACCCATCCACATTGTTTCATTAAAAAACTTTTTCTTTGTTAGCATGAAAGCATTAAAGCATTTAATAATACTTCTGTCAGCATTTTTTATGGTAGCGGCATGCCAAAAAGAGGTTAGTTTAGAAACTGGAAGCAATGGCGGTATGGCGGTAGGAACTTTAAAAGATAGCCTGGCCAATTGTCAACCTATTTCGATTAACGGTTTATATTTTACCGACTCTACCCTGGCCGACAGTAACTATGTTATTGTGCAGGTTAACATAACCGCCCCCGGTACTTACGTAATTTTTACCGACGCCCAAAATGGCTTTTCTTTCAGAGATTCCGGCTTTTTTGCTAGCACAGGCGTTACCAGTGTTAAATTAAAAAGTAAAGGCCGTCCTGTTTTAGCTGTAACCACCGATTTTACAGTAACCTTTGGCAGCAGCTTTTGCGTGTTTTCAATACCTGTTTTACCAAATCAAAATAATGGAGGAGGTGGTAACAATCCCGCCGCATTTACGCTTGCGGGCACAACCAATAATTGTACCGGCGCTGTAGTACAGGGCAGTTTTGCTGAAGGTACAGCGCTGGACGCTTCCAATAAGGTTGATATACAGGTTACAGTAACCACCCCCGGAACTTACACCATTACAACAACTACTACAAATGGAATGACCTTTTTTAAATCAGGTACTTTCACAACCACCGGTGCTCAAACCATCACGCTGCAAGGCTCAGGAACACCCACAACTGCCGGGGCAACACAAATTCCGGTATCGGCTGGAGGTACCGCCTGTGCCTTTACGGTTAATGTTGGCCAGCCGGCCGATATAAATCTGGCCGACTCTGCATGGCAATTTACCCAGGGTAATAATACCTTCCATGGCACCTTAGACTCAATTGCGTTTTCAAAAGTTAATGGAATTGATGTATTGCAATTATACGGTTTAACCTTTGCTACCGGCGACAGCCTGTTTGTTATGGGCATTGGAATGACCTCCAATACCATTGCCTCAGGAACTTATAACACCAACACTTTTGCGGCATTTGATTTTTCTGATTTTAACGCAACTACCATTTTCAGTGCCAATCCCCAAACCCCAACGGTTAACATTGCAATTGTTTTAACCTACGATCCGGCAACAAAAATTGCCCAGGGTACTTTTAGCGGCACCGCAAAAATTTCTAACAATACCTCCGTACCCATAACGGGCGGAAAGTTTAAAGCCAAACTACCTTAGCAAAGCAGTTTTATAATAAATTATTTTTTTGTGAACCAGGGTGTATAGCCCTGGTTTTTCTTTTGTTGCGTCGCACTCGTGTACTTTGGGTAATACTATGCAGCAAGCAAATAGCAGCGGAAGGAAAGTGCATTAAAAATTTCGTACTTCATAACATCCGAGTTACTAATTTCATTTACAATTTAATTATAGGCAACTTTTGTTTTTTGCATATCGAATCAGAGGTACATGATAGTTACCGACATTGCCATTAAAAACACCCAACTTATTCAAATCTGACTAAAAAATACTAAATTTGTTGGCAAACAACTAATAATTGACTTATACTTCAATAGAAATATGTGCAGGTGCTGGTGGCCAAGCTATCGGGTTAGAAAGGGCTGGCTTTGAGCACATTGCTTTAGTGGAAATTGAACCCATTGCTTGTGCTACACTTCGGTTGAATAGACCTTCATGGAATATAATAAATAAAGATGTAAAAGATTTTTCAGCAAAAAACTACGTTGGAGTTGACCTCCTTTCTGGAGGAGTACCATGTCCTCCGTTTTCTATTGCAGGTAAACAACTTGGAAATCTTGATGAACGGGATTTGTTTCCAGAAGCGCTTCGTCTTGTAAGTGAATGTAATCCCAAAGCTGTAATGTTAGAAAATGTTCGTGGTCTTCTGGACATAAAATTTAAAGAATATCGTCGGCATGTTCTTGACGAACTATACAAGATGGGTTATAAATGTGATTGGAGACTTGTCAACTGCTCAGATTATGGTGTTTCGCAATTGAGACCGAGAGCAATTCTTGTAGCCCTAAAAAAAGAATATTTTGAATATTTTGAATGGCCGGTAAAAAATGAAACGCCGCCTTTAACTGTTGGCGAGCTTTTATTTGAAGAAATGAGTTCTCTAGGTTGGGAAAATGTTATCAATTGGAAACTTATAGCAAATAATATTGCTCCGACACTTGTAGGCGGTTCAAAAAAACATGGTGGT
>JBBSJX010000204.1:0-7246 GCA_038256825.1 Chitinophagales bacterium | reverse complement strand
TGGATGTTATTTGTTTTTTGGTTGCAGGCTTATATTTCGATAGTGAAGCTTTGGTGCTGCCTGACCGACTACCGGCGGCTCGCACTCTTGTACTTTTAGTAATGCTATACAGCCATATTTAGCAGTTATTAAGACCATCGTTTTTTTTACCAATTAATTGTTCAAATGCACTTTCCCATGGCGTGCTATGTGGATCTTGCTTAAATGCTTCCAGTCGTTCCTGTAAAGTTTGCAGGTTGTTGACTGGATGGTTGGATGGAAGTGGTTTTTTTTCTAACCGGTCATTCAACTGTTCTTCGGGTTGCTTTTCCTTTTCACTATCCATACTAATTTTTTTATAAATCTAAAATAAAAGATCACCGGATGTTGGCCGGTGATCTTATCATAACAATTTATTTTGTAGAATGTTAAATCTAAATAACCACATTGATCATTTTGCCTTTTACATAAATAATTTTTTTAGGCGGCTTACCATCAAGCCACTTTTTAACTATCTCGTTTTCTAAAATTATTTCTTCAACATTTGCCTGTGCAGCATCCAGCGAAATGTTTAAATTGGTACGCACTTTTCCGTTAACACTTACGGGATATTCCTTACTGCTTTCAACCAGGTATTTTTGCTCCAGTACAGGATAGCTTGCATCCAGCACCGAACTTTTTGTTAGTTGTGCTGTGTTTAAATGCTGATACAATTCCTCGGCAATATGCGGCGCATAAGGGGTTAGCAGAATCAACAATGGTTCTAATATTCCTCGTTTATGACATTTTAAATCCCCAAGTTCGTTTACAGCAATCATAAACGAGCTTACTGCTGTATTAAAACTGAAACGTTCGGTATCCTCTTCAATTTTTTTAATGGTTTTGTGTAAAATTTTAAATTCGGCAGGTGTGGGTTCATCGTTGGTTACAATCAATCCTTTGTGCTCATCAACGTACAACCTCCAGAATTTGCGTAAAAAGCGGTGCACGCCTTCTATACCTTTTGTATCCCACGGTTTACTTTGCTCAACAGGGCCCAAAAACATCTCGTACATGCGGAAGGTATCGGCGCCAAAACGATTTACAATTTCATCGGGGTTAACTACATTGTATTTGCTTTTGCTCATTTTTTCTACTTCGGCACCGCAGATGTATTTATCGTTTACATCATCAAACTCAATTCCAGGGTAAATCACTTTTCCATCTTCCATTAAAAAGAGCGCTAGTGTATAATCAGTTCTTGAATTTCTAAAAGTTTCTACGTTTAAATCTACTCCATCAACCAGGCTAACATCCACATGAATATCATTTAACCTACATTCCAAATCCTCTCCAAAAAGCTCAATAATATCTAAGTTATTTTTAGAGAAAGCAGAGACCTTAATAAAGAGTTCTTTAATTGCATTAGGATCGTTTTGAATTTTATCGCGATAGCTTTTAGTAACAAAAACAGCATGCGGCTCTGCTATTTTTGATAATTGCTCCGGGTTAATATTGGGAGTTATTCTAAAAATAAACCTGCTGCTCCCCTGTATCATCCCCTGGTTTACCAATTTTTTATAAGGTTCGTCAAAACCAATATAATCAAGATCGTACAGAACCTTGGTCCACATTCGGCTGTAGAGCAAATGGCCTACAGCATGCTCTGTTCCACCAATATATAAATCCACCTGTCCCCAGTAATCGGCTATGCTTCTGTCAACAAAAGCAGTATCGTTATGTGGATCCATATAACGCAAAAAATACCAGCTCGATCCTGCATAACCCGGCATGGTGTTGGTTTCACGCATGCCCGACGCCTCTCCATGTTTTTCTGAAGGAACGGTTACCCATTCCTTAATATTTGCCAACGGCCCCTCACCTTCCGGTCCCGGACCGTAATGATCCACATGGGGAAGCTCAACCGGTAAAACGCTTTCGGCTACCGGCATAGGGATACCATGCTGGTAAATAATTGGAAAAGGTTCGCCCCAGTATCGTTGCCTGCTGAAACCGGCATCACGCATACGGTAGTTAACCTGGCGTTTGCCAATTTCCATTTCCTCCAATTTGTCAATAGCCAGGTTCATGGCTTCCCGCATTACCATGCCATTCATAAAACCGGAATTTTGTAAAACGGCCTCTTTTGTAGGGTTGGCTTCCTCGCCATTATAATGCTCACCAATTATATTGGTGATGGGTATATTAAAATGTTTTGCAAAACCGTAATCGCGCTGGTCGCCACAAGGCACGGCCATAATTGCCCCCGTACCATAACCCGCCAATACGTATTCACTAATCCAAATAGGAATTTCGCGGCCATCAAAAGGGTTAACGGAATAAGCCCCGGTAAAGGCTCCGGTTATAGATTTCACTTCAGCCAAACGTTCTCTTTCGCTGCGCGATTTTACATATTCCAGGTAAGTAGCTACAGCTTCTTTCTGTTCAGGCGTAGTGATGCGTTCTACCAGAGCCAACTCTGGGGCCAAAACCATAAAATCCACACCAAAAATAGTGTCAGGCCTCGTAGTATAAACCACCAGTTTTTCGGATGATGGCTGGTTTTTAATGGCGAAGGTTATCTCGGCTCCCTGCGATTTGCCTATCCAGTTTTTTTGCATATCCTTCATGGCATCGCTAAAATCCACCTGCTCTAAACCTTGCAATAAACGATCGGCATATTCAGTAATACGCAGGTACCATTGGTGTAATTTCTTTTTCTCAACAGGGTGGCCACCGCGTTCACTTACGCCATTTACTACTTCGTCGTTTGCAAGTACGGTACCCAGTGCTTCGCACCAGTTTACCTCACCAAATGCCAGGTAGGCCAGGCGGTAATGCATTAAAATATCGTAGTGGCTCTTTTCATCATAATTTTTCCAATCGGCGGCTGTAAACTTTAACCTGTTATTTCCCGGACAAGGGTATCCTTCATTTCCTTCCTGTTGAAAAATGGAGACAAGTTGGCTGATGCGTTCGGCCTTTTGTTTTTTGCGGTTGTACCAGCTATCGAACAATTGGAGAAAAATGTATTGGGTCCATTTATAATAAGAAGGATCACTGGTTTTTACTTCGCGGCTCCAATCGAATGAAAAACCGATATTATCTAACTGCTCATGGTAGCGTTGAATATTTTTTTCGGTAGTATCGGCAGGGTGCTGACCGGTTTCAATTGCATATTGTTCGGCAGGTAAGCCAAAACTATCAAACCCCATTGGGTGCAATACATTGAATCCCTTTAAACGTTTGTAGCGACTGTAAATATCGCTGGCAATATAACCCAGGGGATGCCCTACATGCAAACCTGCACCGCTTGGGTAAGGAAACATATCGAGCACATAAAACTTTGGCTTTGCAACTTCTTCATTTATAGGATTGCTTACTATATAAGCATTGTTTTCTTTCCATTTGCTTTGCCACTTCTTCTCTATTTCCCTAAAATTATATTCCATTGTTTTTTTTCGTTTATACAAAAAATACTGCAAGCGTAACCTTTTACCACTATTAGTATAGATTCAATTATTAAAGCCTGCAGTAAATTTTACAAATTGATTATTGAGTTTAAGACCACTTATTATGGATTTGTGTTGCTTATGTATAGCTATGATATAATGTATAAGTTGGTTGCCTGTTGAATTTCAGTACAAGAGTGCGAACCGCCGAAGTGCGGTCAGGCTGCAACGGCTGCTGCTCAATGTAACCAGCGCCCGGCTCCCAATACTTTAATATAAAACATTTGACAACCTTTAAAAAAAACTATACGCTATATAATGGTGTTGGTTTTATAATTCCGACTTAGGACAATAAAAAACCTAACATATTTTTAACGACAAACAAGCAGCGGAACACATAATTTGCCCACCGATCTTAAAATTGTAACCGGGCTGCAAATGTAAGGTTTAGACCTCAAAACCCTACATTTGCACACATTGTAAAAATCATTAAATAAACAGCATGGCTCAATTTGGAAAGGCATCGAGCAAACGCAGCAAGCCCAGCTACATTTATAGTATTGTGGGGGTGGCATTGGTACTTTTTATAATGGGAGTATTAGGCTGGATGTTTTTAAACTTTAAATCGGTGGGCAACTCTTTTAAAGAAGACATTCGCATTAGCGCATACCTGCGCACACTTAACAAAGACACGATTAACCAGATTCAACAATTTATAACGTCGAAACCTTATGCTAAAAATGTAACTTATGTAAATAAGGATACAGCCAAAACCATTTGGAGCAAAGAAGGTAATAATGAAGACTGGGCAAAAATTCTGGACTATAATCCTTTACCTGAAAGCATTGACTTTTATGCAAAGTCGGATTATGTAAACCAGGATAGCCTGGCCAAAATTTCGGCAGATATAATGGGCACCTGGGGCAATCATATTGATGAACTGCAGTACCCAAAAATGCTGGTAAATAACCTGAACGAACGTGCTTCAAAACTAGGATTGATATTTATTGTAGTGGCAGTTTTATTATGTGCCATTGTAATTGTAAGTATCGACAATACCATTCGCCTGGCCATGTTTAGTAACCGGTTTTTAATTAAAACCATGCAAATGGTGGGTGCTACCCGCGGATTTATAGCAAAACCCATGAATATAAGGGCAGTATTAAACGGGTTGATTAGCGCGACAATTTCAATTTTATTATTGTTAGTTCTTATTCAGTGGGCTGAGCGGCAATTTCCGCAACTGGCCAGCATAAGGGATACTAAACTCACCTTAATTTTATTTGGAGGTATGATACTTATTGGCGTGGGTATTTCGCTTTTTAGCACCCATCGCAGTGTTATTAAATATTTGAAAATGAGTTTGGACGATCTGTATTAATCTACAATGTTCAAAAACTATAATTATGTTTACTTTGCAACTATAAAATAATTTATATGGCTGAAAAAAAAGTGGTTATTGTTTCTACTACCAATAAATCTACACCTGCAACTGCAACAACATCAACTGCCGCAACTATACCTGTTAAGGACAAAAGCGGAAGATTACTTGCCAGCACGCTTCCATTATTTGAAAAAGAAAATTTTAAATGGATGATAATTGGTGCAGTAGTGGTTGCCCTTGGTATGTTACTAATGGCTGGTGGAAAAAACGAAAACCCCAATCAGTTTGATTATAATGAAGTGTACAGCACCATGCGTGTAACTGTAGCACCCATATTAATTATCCTGGGTTTATTAATTGAGATCTATGCAATTTTTAAAAGACCAAAAGCACAACACGCATAATTATTAATTTTAAATATTTATCAGGGCGGTGATCTTTCATCGCCTTTTATATTGTTTACATTAACCAAGCCTAACCTGCAGCATGAGTTTATTTGATACAATTATAATTGCAATTGTTGAAGGACTTACTGAATTTTTACCCATATCCTCTACCGGCCACATGATTATTGCTGAAAGATTTTTGCAATTACCAAAAGATGACCCTTTTACAAAATTGTTTACTATTGCCATTCAACTGGGCGCAATATTGAGCGTGGTTGTGTTATACTGGCGTAAGTTTTTCGACTTTAGCCGCTGGCAATTTTATTTAAAATTAATTATAGCCGTTATACCCGCCCTGGTTTTAGGATTATTGTTTGCCGATAAAATTGATTTGTTGCTCGATAGCCCCTTAACGGTGGCCATAACTTTATTGGTTGGCGGTATTATATTACTGTTTGTCGATAAAATTTTTAACCGACCCATTATTCGCGATGATGAGCGCATTAGTTTTGTAAATGCTTTTATTATAGGCCTTTGGCAATGCATTGCTATGGTACCTGGTGTAAGCCGTAGTGCTGCATCAATAATTGGTGGAATGCAACAACGGTTAAACCGCACCGTTGCTGCAGAGTTTTCGTTTTTTCTTGCCGTACCAACAATGGCTGCTGCAACGGGCTATAAGCTTTTAAAAACTTTTCAGGATCACCCCGAAGTACTTACTAACAAACAAAACCTGCTTATGCTTGCAGTGGGTAATGTGGTGGCATTTGTAGTAGCGCTGCTGGCCATAAAATTTTTTATTGGTTTCCTGCAAAAGCATGGCTTTAAATTATTTGGCTGGTACCGTATTGTGGCCGGCATTGTTTTACTCATATTGCTGTATACCGGTTACCTTAAGTAATTTTTTTTGGTACCCGGCTTTATAACTTTATTAATGCAGCCGTTGCGTCGCACTCGTGTACGGCATAATTCCTTTCAGCGTTTTTCGTAACATCTATTTAATTCTATTATTCTTTCCAAAAAACTTCCTTTAATTCAGGTAATAAGTTCGGGCATTAATATCATGCTGAGCGTAACAGGATGAAAATAATTTTCCAGGCGTTTAATCATTCTGATAATCTAAAACCGCTTTAAATAAATGCCCATTTAACGGCAGGTGGTTTACCTGTGTTTTCCATTATCTTTAAATTACCAAAACCATCTAAATGCCAACTACCAATAAAAAACTGGTAAATGCCTGGGCAATGTACGACTGGGCAAACAGCTCTTATAACCTGGTAATTACTTCAACCATCTTTCCCGCCTATTATGCAGCAGTTACCAGCGACGGCAATAACAACACGGTTGATTTTGTAACCTTTTTGGGGCGCAGGTTTGTAAACAGCTCACTGTACGACTATTCGCTGGCCCTTGCTTTTTTGGTGGTTGCATTTCTTTCACCCATTCTATCATCCATAGCCGATTACAAGGGAAACAAGAAATCGTTTCTTAGTTTCTTTTGCGTTTTAGGCAGCCTATCCTGTGCAGGATTGTTCTTTTTTACAGGTATCGAAACTTTGTATATTGGCATATTTTGCACCATACTTTCGTGTATTGGTTTTTGGAGCAGCCTGGTTTTTTACAATTCCTATCTTCCCGAAATTGCTGCTATCGAAGATCGGGACGCGGTAAGCGCAAAAGGCTTTTCGTATGGGTATATTGGCAGCGTAATACTCCAGCTCATCTGCTTCATATTTATATTTAAACCAGACTGGTTTGGTATGCAAAACGATAGTACGCTACCGGCCCGTTTCTCGTTTTTGTTAGTTGCCGTATGGTGGCTGGGTTTTGCCCAGGTAACCTTACGTAAAATGCCCAAAGGCACGGCGGCAGCCCACCGGCCCGGGTTTAATATTTTTACCAATGGTTTTATTGAACTAAAAAAGGTGCTGGGCGAAATATTAAAACAACCTTTACTACGCCGGTTTTTAGGTGCTTATTTTTTTTACAACATGGGTGTACAAACTATAATGCTGGTTGCGGCTTTGTTTGGAAGCAAGGAACTAAACCTGCCCACCGAAAAATTA
>JBBSJX010000203.1:0-7307 GCA_038256825.1 Chitinophagales bacterium | reverse complement strand
TGTTTTGGCCAGGTAACATTCTGTTGTAATTCGTATGCTGCTTTTAAAGGCCAGTAAGGATCACGTAAAAATTCCCTTGCAAGTAAAACAATGTCTGCCTGTTCGCGTTCAATAATCTGGTTAGCCTGTTGTGCGTCCGTAATCATACCAACGGCACCTGTAAGCAATCCCGTTTGTTTACGAACTCCTTCAGCAAAATGCACCTGGTAACCGGGCCCCGTTTTAATAACTGCGTTACTGGCATTACCTCCCGAGGAACAATCTAAAAGGTCGATACCTTTTGTTTTTATTACTTCTGATAATTTTACTGAATCTTCTACCGTCCAACCTTCCTCCACCCAATCAGAAGCAGATATACGTAAAAACAAAGGATAGTCGGCAGGCCAGTGTTTTTGTACCGCTTCCATTATTTCTAAAAGAAATCGCATTCTGTTTTCAAAGCTTCCACCATATTCATCGGTGCGATGGTTACTTATGGGCGATAAAAATTCATTGATAAGGTAGCCATGTGCTCCATGAATTTCTAAAACTTTAAAGCCTGCTTTAACCGACCGGATTGTTGCCTTTTCAAAATCATCAATCACTTTTTTGATGGCCTCTTTATCCATTTCAACAGGCAAATCATATTTTGGAGAAAAAGCAATTGGGCTCGGCGCTACCGTTTTCCAACCACCATCTTCAGGTAATAGTAAGTTTCCACCGTTCCATGGCTCACTATGGCTGGCCTTACGGCCGGCATGCGCTAATTGAATACCCGCAACAGAATCATGCTGGTGAATAAAGTCAGTAATTCTTTTTAGCTGTTCAATATGTTCATCTTTCCAAATGCCCAGGTCGGCAGGGGAGATGCGGCCTTCAGGAGACACCGCAGTGGCTTCGGTAATAATTAAACCTGCCCCACCAATGGCGCGGCTGCCTAAATGTACCAGGTGCCAGTCGTTGGCAAATCCGTCGGTGCTGGAATATTCACACATTGGTGATACAGCTATTCGATTTTTAAATGTGACGCTTTTTATAGTAAGTGGGCTAAATAAATTTTTCATACAAGCATTAACCTTTTAAAATGATTTTTGTTTATTGAGATTATGTTTTGAGTAAGGATATACAGTACAAGAGTGCGACGCAACGGCTGCCGATTATTGCTAATCAGTTGGGTAACTAAATACCTTCTTTATTTAATAAAATAAACATTGTCGGATTTGTTTGTATCCGGTATATATGTGCTGCCCAACATTAATTTTTTTACGGGCCTTTCGGTTGTAAAATTTAATGTTACGGTGTTGTTGTTGTTTTGCCACGCACTAACATCACGGTGAATGGTTTGGGTGCTTGCATCTTCAAAATGGAGTACCAAATCAACAGGCACGGGTTTAGAACCTTTTGCGCGAATGACCACTGCGTATTTATTTTTCTGAGCCTTTACTTTATCAATTGCAAGATCGGGATAGCCGTTATCGAAAAACCAGCGCTTCCAAAACCAGTTAAGATTAATGCCTGCTGCCGTGTTTATGCTATTAAAAAAATCATAAGGCATGGGGTGTTTTCCCCTCCATTGATTAATGTAAAAATGAAGGGATTTATAAAACAAACTGTCGCCCAATAAATCCTTTACAAACAAGTAGCCCAGCGCAGGTTTTGGGTACGAATTTAAAAACATGGATACCCCGTTTTGTTGTGTGGTAAGGGTGGTTATTGGTACATCCACTTCGGTACCTGCGGCCCGGTTATAGGGTGCCATGCCATAATCGTCTTCAATGGTTGGGTCTATCATGGGCGATAATAGCCACTCACCCAGGGTAGCCCAACCTTCATCCATCCAGCCATATTTTGTTTCGTTAATGCCCATGTAAAAAGGAAACATGGTGTGAAATATTTCATGATCCGTTAAAGTAATAGCATCTGTTCGGTTATCAACCGGGTTGTCGTTAACCATCATGGGATATTCCATTTGGTCCAGGCCGTCAAAAACTGTTTCGTGCGAGTAAGGAAAAGGCCACTTAGGAAAGCGATGGCTCATCAGCTGAACCGTTTGGCGTGCAAAATCTACCACTTCATAGTAATCATTGTGTATGGGGTTAAAAACAGCGTCTACCCGTGTTCTTCGCATGGTAGTACTATCAACCACAACGCTGGCAGATTTCCATATGTATGTATCGCTGACTGCAAACACAAAATCGGTTACATTATTTGCCCTGAACTTCCATGTATTGGAGGGATTGCTGGCGGTGATTTGATGGGTTGCCAAATCATTTATATCAATAATGGTTATGGTGGTGTCGCTTTGCTCGGCCTGGCTAATACGCTTACAATATTCCGGAGTTAAAACCTCGTTGCAATTAGCAAGGTCACCGGTTGCCCAAACCACAAAATCTTTTGGCACTGTAATGCTTGCATTAAAATTACAGAAGTCGTTATAAAACTCCTGTGTGCCCAGGTAGGGGTATTTATTCCATCCATCAATATCATCGTACACTGCAATGCGCGGAAAAAAGTATGCTATAAACGCAGCCCCCTGTTGAATTTCGCCGGTACGAATGTGCGATCCTTTATTAAGGGTATAATGGTAATGAATTAAAAATGAAACTGAGTTGTTAGGTAATAATGGATCAATTTTAAGCGACATGTTGGTGCCATTTTGAACTTGTAGTCTATTATCTATTTGTCCGTTTATTTTAAGGGTGTCTAATACTATACCTTCTCCTAAATCTTCAGGAGCAATGTTTGATAAACGAGGGGTGCCTTTTTTATAAAGATTTGGGTAAAGCTTAAACCACACTTCATCCAATGTATCGGGGCTTAAGTTTTGATAGGTAATTTCTACAGATCCTTTCACGTACCGGGTTAACGGATCGTATTGAACGTTAATATTATAATCGGCGGTGTTTTGCCAGTAATTTTTTCCAGGGGTTCCATCCATCGACCGGGTTTGTTTTAAAAAAGTTTTTTGCAGGTTTAAAGGAATAGGCAGTTCGGTTTGTCCATAAGTGATACCCATTAGAAATAAGAAGGCAACAACTAAAAAAGTTTTAAGCATTTTACTGGGGCATTTATAAAAGAATGATTTAGCAAAATTAAAGCAGAGAGGAATGCGGGAAGATATTGATAACAGAGGCTAAGCTATTTTAACTTTATTACTTCTTTTAATATTCACATCATAACCTTCATTATCACTTTTTTTACCTGTTGGGGTTCATTCAAAAATATTTCCGGTTGATGGATATCATGGGGAAAGAACATGGCAAACATTCCTTTTTCCAGTTTTAAATAATCCACATCAACATTATAAAGGGCGTAATCTTCATTGGGTTTATAATCAACTGTAGGCGTTTGATTGGTTAATGGTTTATATCCAATAATTTCTTCACCAATTATCATAAGCTGGATGTCGATGTATTTTTGGTGTGCTTCCATTTCGCATTCCTCTTTACTTTTTGTGTGGTATTGATTTACCAGGCAAAAAATACGATCCTCTTTAACCGGGTACTTTCCCGGTGCCATATCTTCAAAAGATGATTCTGAAATGTAATTTATTGCCTTGCTTATTCTTTTACTTAGTGCCTTGTATAAGTACAGATTTGCCAATGTATCTATGATCATGCTTGCATTTTTGTTATGCTAAATCTACTATATTTACCCGTTCAAAAAAATGATAGTATGACAAGAGAAGAGCAATTTATGCAGGAGGCAATTGAACTTTCCCGCAAAGGTGTTGAGGGAAATGAAGGTGGGCCTTTTGGATGCGTAATTGTTAAAGGTGATGAAATTATTGGACGGGGAAACAATAGGGTTACCAGCAGCAACGATCCTACAGCCCATGCAGAAGTGGTAGCCATAAGAGATGCCTGCAAAAACCTGGATTCATTTCAACTGGAGGGTTGTGAAGTATATACATCGTGCGAACCCTGCCCTATGTGTTTGGGTGCTATATATTGGGCAAGGCCAAAAGTGGTTTATTATGCAAATAACCGGATAGATGCGGCAAATATTGGGTTTGATGATTCGCTTATTTATAACGAGATGAATTGTGAATTGCATGAAAGAAAAATTCCTATCCTTCCTTTATCCAGGGAAACTGCCATCGTTGTTTTTAATGAATGGTCGAACAAAACCGATAAAGTAGAATATTAAAGATCGCATCCCAAAATACTTATAATGCCATTAGTAAAACAGTATGTTGATTTTTACTAATTTGGTAGTGGCGTTGTGGAGTTAAGGCAATAGTTCGATTGCCGGATCCAAACGCGGTCTTACGCCATACGAAACAGGCCAGTTTGAATTAGTAAGCAGTTCTGATGCTGGTTTAACATGGTCGCCACCACACAGCATAACCCCCCAGTTTAAAAACCCTGCATGGCGCATCTTCTTTCCCGGACCGGGTAGCGGAATTGCCATTACAAACGGCAACATTGTTTTTCCTGCAAAGTATTTGGATGAAGCGGGAATGCCCTATTCAACAATTGTGCACAGTACAGATCATGGCAAAACCTGGAAAAGCAGTATAGTTGCTAAAAGCAATATACCGAAAGGGCGGTAGTAGAAACAACACCCGGAACGTTAATGCTCAATATGCACGACAATCGCGGAAGTTTTAGAAGCGTGGCAACCACTTCATATTTGGGTGCCTCCTGGACCGAACATCAAACTTCTTACAAAGATTTGCCTGACCCTGTAGTTATATGTAGTTTGATAAAGGCAGATGGAGAAGTTAAGGTAAGACACTTCCAGTTGCTTTTTTTAGTAAGCAGCTACCCAATCGGGATGTTACAATTTTACAATTAAAGCAAGCCTGGATTTGGGCGAAAGCTGGAAGCCTGCGAATGCACAGTTGGTTGATGAACGCAAGAGTTTTGGCTATTCTGCCCTTACAACAATAAATGGAAACACCATTTGCGCATTTATGAGAGATTTAGTGCTTTATATTTTGTACGAATCCCGGTAAGCGAAATAATTGAGTTAGTGGACGGTTGGGAAACATATTGTAAGTAACTTAAACTTTTTAAATAAGAATATCTCTACATGAAAGAAAAGAATATTACTTCCAGGCGGGACTTTATTAAAAAATCGGCTATTTCAGCAGCCGTTTTTTCTATTGTTCCCCGTTTTGTTTTGGGTGGTACAGGATATATTCCTCCCAGTGACCAACTTACCAAAGCCGTTATTGGCGTAGGTGCTATGGGACGCAATCACTTTGCTTATGAGGGTACACGTACCATTGCTATTTGCGATGTGGATAAAAGACATCTTGAGCTTGCTTCGCAGATGTTGAATAACGGCGCTAAAACTTTTCACGACTTCCGGGAAGTGATTCAACTTCCCGAAGTAGACATAGTACACATTGCCACCCCTCCGCATTGGCATGGCATTATTGCAGCAGAGGCCGCCAGGGCAGGTAAAGATATTTGGTGTGAAAAGCCAATGACCCATACCATAGGCGAAGGTAAAAGAGTAATAGAAGCGGTACAGCAATATGGACGTATGTTCCGCCTGAATACCTGGTTTAGATTTAAAGACAATTTTTACGGCCTGGGTACTACTGTAAAGCCCGTTAAAAAGTTAGTTGAGAGTGGTATGCTGGGATGGCCCTTAACGGTTACCATAGGTAAGCTTACCGGGTTTGATTGGAAATTTTATTGGACTGGTAAAGACTATTTGGAACCACAGCCTGTACCGGCCGAACTTGATTATGATTTTTGGCTGGGACCTGCTCAATACAAGCCCTATAACGCTCACAGGGTTCACCAGACATTCCGCGGATATTGGGATTATGATGGAGGCGGCCTGGCTGATATGGGACAGCATTACATCGATCCCGTTCAGTATTTTTTAGGAAAAGACAATGAAAGTCCCATTTCTGTAGAAATTGATGCACCGCAGCAACATCCCGATGCAGTAGGCACCTGGAGACGCATTGTATTTATTTATGCAGATGGATGTAAAATTGTTTTAGATGGAGAAGGAAATGAAAACGTGCCTTACATTGATGGGCCCACAGGAAAGTTATATCCTGGCTTCAAATCAGACATTCCGGATCTGGATAATAAATTAGCCGCACTGCCCGATCCGGCACCGCAGGTTACTACTTTTTCTCATTCTGTAAAAACCCGTCAAAAGTTTGCGCTCAACGAAGAAAACGGCCACCGCTCCTGCACCTTAATAAATATGGCGCTGGTAGCTTTACGCCTGGGCAGATCACTAAAATTTGATCCGGTCAAACAGGAGTTTATTGACGATGAAGCCGCAAATAGATTCATTCTTCCATCTATGCGAGCTCCATGGGTGATTTAATTTTAAAAATGTTTCAATTAATAAAAATGAAAAAATTATCGCTGCTTTTAGCGTTTAACCTCCTTTTAATTTCCACCTTTCAGGTTAATGCACAAAAAGATAATAGAACAGTAAGTACACGGCTAGCAGATGTGCTGGCACAATTGCCTGCCAAAAATGAAGCTGATCTTAAAACTGCCATGAAGGAAATGGAGGGACTTGGAGAAGCAGGACTAATTCAAATGCATCAACAAATGGTACCCGGTGGTAAAGCTGATAATTCAAAATTGGAATACGCCATCATGGGTTATACCACGTATGTAAGTGCCAAGGGTAGAGAAGCATTGAAGCGATCAGCCGAAAGTGCCTGGTGCCAAAGTGTAACTATGGTAAAGGATAAGATCCAGGTTTCTTTTTTGCTGAGTATGCTCGAAATAATCGGAACAGATCAGGCTGTTGGATGTGTAACGCCTTTCCTGAATGATGATGCCTTGAGTTTAAAAGCTACAGCAACCCTTGCATCCATAGGAACAGCCAAAGCAGGGGAGGCATTAACAAGCGCTTTATCATCTTCCTCTGCGCCTAAATATGCTGTTTTACAAGCGTTGGGAGATATGCGTTTTGCAGGAGGTCTAAAAGCAATTGCTGGTTTTGTATCCAGCAGCGATATAAAGACAAAAGAAGCTGCATTGTATGCTCTTGCCGAAATAGCTGATCCTTCGTCGGCTGAAATATTGCTGAATGAAACCCGTACCGCTGGTGCACTGTATGGTAATAAAGATGCAACAGCTATGTATGCTTCTTATATCAGTAACCTGAATACTAATGGACAATCCAAATTGGCTGGTGACCTGGCTACTGCTTTTTATAATACTTCAGCAACAAGCAATGTGTTTGCAAAAACGGCTGCATTGGGTTCGGTTGCAAAACTGGAAAAAAGACAAGCCATTAAACTTTTGGTAAATGCTGGTACTGACGAGGACATTGAATACAGAAATGAAGCCTTGAAATTGGCAACACTTTTCTTAAATAATGAAACTGCC
>JBBSJX010000202.1:0-7308 GCA_038256825.1 Chitinophagales bacterium | reverse complement strand
TATTATAAACGATGAACGGATAGTCCTTTTTTAACCTTCTACCTTCAAGCGCTGAACTAATATATCCCTTCATACCTTGTTCGCCTGCGGCACTTACCAGGGAATATTTCCATAATTCAGGTTCGTGAAGAGCAAAACACATTAAATTATCTACATCATCTGCAACCAAAGGCCTCAGAAGTACTTCATCATTCTCGATGAAATAATCAAATTGAAAATTTAATAACATAATTTCTGAACAGTCAGCTTATCCGTTTTTAACCATTAATTGGCCAAAATTAGTGATATTGCGCCCTTAAATATTAATACATGTGTGGAATTGTTGGATATACAGGAAGCAGGGAAGCATACCCTGTAATATTAAAAGGATTAAAACGCCTTGAATATAGAGGCTATGATAGCTCGGGGGTTGCCTTATTAAATGACACCCTTCGTGTATACAAAAAGAAAGGAAAAGTAGCCGAGCTGGAAGAATCGGTTATTGGCGAAAATATGCATGCTTTTACAGGGATTGGCCATACCAGGTGGGCCACCCATGGCGAACCAAGTGACCGCAATGCACACCCACATTATAGTGCCAGTGGAGAAATTGCAATGATCCACAACGGTATCATCGAAAACTATGCATCTATAAAACAAGAACTCATTAATAATGGTTACGAGTTTAAAAGCGATACAGATACCGAAGTACTGCTCAATTTTATTGAGGAAATTAAGAAAAATAACAAATGCACACTTGAAGAAGCCCTGCGTATAGCGCTAAAAAGAGTTGTAGGTGCTTATTGCGTTTTGCTTATTTCAAAAGACGAACCCGGCACCATTCTGGCAGCCCGCAAAGGAAGCCCGCTGGTAATTGGAATAGGCAAAGGCGAACACTTTTTAGCGTCCGATGCATCTCCTATTATTGAGTATACAAAGGAAGTTGTTTATGTAAACGACTACGAAATCGCCATTGTAAAACCAGATGAATTAATCCTTAAAAATCTTGGAAACGAAAAGCAAACACCGTTCATTCAAAAACTGGATATGGAACTTGCAGCCATCGAAAAAGGTGGTTATGAGCATTTCATGCTAAAAGAGATTTACGAACAGCCCGAAACTATTTACGACTGTTTGCGTGGCCGTTTACAAACCAGTAATGGCACCATTGTAATGAGTGGTGTTGATAATCATTTGGATGCCTTAATGAATGCGCAACGTATTGTAATGGTTGCCTGTGGCACCAGTTGGCATGCAGGATTATTGGCTGAGTATATGTTTGAAGAACTTTGCCGCATACCGGTTGAGGTTGAATATGCTTCTGAATTCAGGTACCGAAACCCTGTAATTAATAAAGGCGATGTTATTATTGCCATTTCGCAAAGTGGCGAAACAGCGGATACCCTGGTTGCCCTTGAAAATGCCAAAGAAAAAGGTGCCTTTATTTTTGGTGTAGTAAATGCGGTAGGCAGCAGTATTGCCCGCTTAAGCGATGCAGGTGCATACTCTCACGCCGGACCCGAAATTGGGGTAGCAAGTACCAAAGCATTTACCGGTCAATTAGCAGTATTAGCTATGATGGCGCTGAAAATAGGCTATGCAAAAGGCACCATTAACGAGCAACGCTACATTGAGTTAATGAAAGAACTGGAAGCCATTCCGGAGAAGGTAAAGGAAATATTAAAAGACACTTCGGCTATACAAGCGATCGCTGAAAAATATAAAGATGCTTCCGACTTTTTATACTTAGGCCGTGGTTACAATTTCCCGGTTGCTTTGGAAGGTGCCCTTAAATTAAAAGAGATTAGTTACATACATGCCGAGGGGTACCCTGCAGCAGAAATGAAGCACGGTCCCATTGCATTGGTTGATGAAAATTTACCCGTTGTATTTGTAGCAACAAAAGATAAATATTACGACAAGATTGTATCAAACGTTCAGGAAATTAAAGCACGCAAGGGAAAGGTAATTGCTGTAGCTACCGAAGGCGACACGATTATACCGGGTATGGCAAACGATGTGATGTATGTACCTGATGCAGATGAGGTTTTTGCACCACTATTAAGTGTTGTACCAATGCAATTGTTAAGTTATTACATTGGCGTTGCAAAGGGTTTAGATGTTGATAAGCCGCGCAACCTTGCAAAATCAGTTACGGTTGAATAAATATAACAAAGGTAAAAATCCGGGTTGTACCATTACAATCCGGTTTTTTCGTTTCTAGTTGTTTAAAAAAAAGGTTTTGGTTACCGGCATTACCAGTACTATTAAGCTTCCGTTGCGTCGCACACTTGTACATTAAAAATACTATTGAGCCTTTTTGCTTCACGTATCCTGATTAACTTACTACAAATCCTGTTTATGTCAACCCTCACCAACGAGATCAAAAGACATTCGATCGCATCCTTAGGTTACAATTTTGTTAAGCCCGAACATTTACCAAAAAACCAGGATGAATATTACCTGAGAAATCTTCAAAACCGTAATGGTATTAATTACAGGCAATTGGTTGCATTTGAAATTGAGGTTTTGGTACGCAACCGTAACACCTCCGATAATTGGAACAACATTTATGTATCGGATGCATTTAACCCGGAGCTGGTAAAAAACTGTCAGTTCTATGGTTTGGTTCGCATAGGTAAATTAGAACCTTTTAGCTTGGAGTTTAGTGATCTAAGGGTACCTGTGGGGTTGTATAATTCAACCATCATCAGCTGCGATTTTGGAGATAATGTAGTTATCGATAATGTCAACTACTTATCGCATTATATAATTGGAAGCGAAGCTGTAATAATAAATGTGAACGAGCTTGTAACTACCGATTATGCAAAGTTTGGTAATGGGGTATTAAAAGAAGGTGAAGATGAAAGCCTGCGTATATGGTTAGAGTTATGTAACGAAAACGGAGGACGCAACGTTATTCCATTTAATGGCATGTTACCAGGCGATGCTTATATGTGGACCAAATACAGAGCCGATACCAAACTACTAGATAAGTTTAAGGAGTTTACAGAAAAGAAATTTGATAAAAAAAGAGGTTATTACGGAAAAATAGGCAACCGCACAGTTATTAAAAACTGTAATATTATAAAAGATGTTTGGATTGGAGATGATGCCTATTTAAAAGGTGCTAATAAATTAAAAAACCTAACCATTAATTCAGGCGCCGAGGGCAAATCGCAGATTGGTGAAGGCTGCGAGTTGGTAAATGGCATAATGGGTTTTGGCTGCCGGGTTTTCTATGGAGTTAAGGCGGTTCGTTTTGTAATGGCCTCGCATTCACAGTTAAAATATGGAGCACGGCTTATCAATTCCTATTTAGGTAATAATGCGACCATTAGTTGTTGCGAGGTTTTAAATTCATTAATTTTTCCGGCGCACGAACAACACCACAATAATTCGTTTTTGTGTGCTTCCCTCATTTTAGGCCAGAGCAATATTGCAGCAGGCGCAACTATAGGTTCCAATCATAACAGCCGCAGTCCCGATGGTGAAATTGTTGCCGGTCGTGGTTTTTGGCCTGGCTTATGTGTAAGCTTAAAACACAATTCAAAATTTGCCAGCTACACCATTATTAGTAAAGGCGATTACCCGGCTGAATTGTATATCCCCTTCCCTTTTTCATTAATCAGTAACGATGTGGCAAACGACCGTCTGGTGGTAATGCCCGGCTATTGGTTTATGTACAATATGTATGCATTAGAGCGTAACGCTAAAAAATACGGAGCACGTGATAAACGCATTGAAAAAGCACAGCATATAGAATACGATTACCTGGCACCTGATAGCATAAACGAAATATTGAACAGCTTGCAATTGTTTAAAAAATTTGTAGGTAAAGCTTACCAAAAAATAAACAATCCCGGTGAAGTATTTGATGATACAAATACGATTGCAACCGGTATGCAATTACTTGAAAACAACGACCCGGTAATTGACCATTTAGAGATTTTAGCGGAGGGATTTGAAAACACACGGCGTAAAGTATTAATAATAAAACCCCGGCAGGCCTACCACCTTTTTAAAGAATTGATTTCCTATTACCTTGCAAGCCAACTATTGCAGCATTTATAACCCAAGGATTAAATGGGAAGCACTATTTTTCAAAAAGCGCTACCGGCGAAAATAGTTTTGAACCAATGGAGCAATATCGGCGGCCAGCTAATGCCTGCAAAAGAAGTGGATGACTTGATAACAAAAATAAAAGCTGGAAAAATAAACTCGTGGGACGCTACGCATAATTTTTATAAAAAGCAGGAAGCGCTCTACCCCATTCAAAAGCTGCATCATGCTATAGCAGCTTACCAGGAAGTTTATGGAATAAATATTAAAAAAGCCAGGGCAGATGTTTATTCAACTATTCTTGACAATGCAATAAAAACCCGCGACTGGATGACGAAGGAAATCTATAATTCAAGAGAAAAAGATTATAGCAACCCTTTCAGGCAAATGGTTTACGATAGCCAGCAGGAAATGGATGCTGTTGTAGGAAAGCTGGAAGACAATAGCTTTATAAAGGATCAAAAAGAAGAAATGAAGGTTTTTAAAAAGAAAGCAAACAGTTTAAAAAAGCAATTCATGCAATTAAACGAGGCTTAAGAAGCAAGCTTTCATTGCCGAATAGAAAAGCTGCGGTACAAGAGTGCGAACCGCCGGTGGTCGGTCAGGCTGCAACAAAAGCATCATTAAAGTTTTAAAGACCGGACAATAAAATCTCTTAAAACCGTTTTAAGAAAAGGATGTTTATTTGATCATGACGGACGGCTTCAGTTGATACGATCCATCCAATGCAAGGCTTACAGAGTTGGCAGGATCAAAAACAATGGTGACGTTTTCAATAAACCGATTAAGTTTTTTATCTACGTTTAAAGTAAGTTCATTATTTGTATCCATAGGTAACAAAGGAAAGGATTTACCATTAACCATTACCGTATTATTGCTTCCCAAAACCAGTTTCATTTGCTTTACCACACTGGTGGCCGGTATAGTGCCAGTGGCTATAACGGTATCCAATCCATTTTTATAATCAAGCAGGTTGTACACCTGGCGTGGGGTATTAAGCAACACCCACGAAGTATCAGCATAATTAACCTTTACCTGTTTCACTTCTATATTAACCTGGTCAACTGCAAGCGCCCCTGAGGATGCCAGCTTTACATTGAACTTGCTTACGCTTTCGAAAGTTGTTTTATTACAGGCAACAATTGTTAAAGCTGAAAGTAAAATAACTACAGCCAGTATCCATTTTTGCTTCATAGTTTGGGAATTCATGTTAATCACTAAATAATATGCCATTATTCTATCACTAATAAAAGTAATGATCTTATTAACATATCCCCATAATATGGACAAATGTGAAAAAGTATTGAGGTAAGTAAAAGTTTATGCACATTGGCAATCAACCGAGCCTTTACGCGTAAACAAGGGCTAGTTTTTCGTCCATCCATTTTTGCCTGCCATAGCCTGCAATAACATGGCGTTCGCTATGGTATGATGAGCGAACCAACGGACCGCTTTCAACATAATCAAAACCAAGTTTGTAACCTATTTCGCGGAGGTCAGCAAATTCATCAGGATGTACAAACCGGTTTACAGGTAAGTGCTTTTTGGTTGGTTGTAAATATTGGCCAAGGGTTAGCACATCAACACCAACAGCAATAAGGTCTTCCATGCTTTGAACTACTTCTTCTTTTGTTTCGCCAAGGCCCAGCATCATACCGGTTTTGGTTCGCATTCCACCTTCTTTAAGCATTTTTAAAACGGTGAGGCTGCGCCTGTATTTAGCTTGTATTCTCACCTGGCGGGTTAAACGCTCAACCGTTTCAATGTTATGACTTACTACTTCGGGAGCAGCATCAATTACTCTTTGTACCTGGTCGGCAAACCCACGAAAATCGGGTATCAAAGTTTCTAATGTCGTATCGGGGTTTAATGCTTTTACTGCCTTAATGGTATTGTTCCAGATAATGGATCCCCCATCTTTCAGCTCGTCGCGATCCACACTGGTTAGTACGGCATGCTTCACCTTCATTAAATAAATGGCCTCGGCTACGCGTTGTGGCTCATCCCAGTCAACAGGATCTGGACGACCTGTGGCTACAGCACAAAACCCGCAGCTACGGGTACAGGTATTACCTAAAATCATAAAGGTAGCTGTTCCTTCACCCCAGCATTCGCCCATATTGGGGCAGTTACCGCTTTCGCAAATGGTATGCAGCTTGTGTGTATCCACCAACCCACGAACGTGTTTATAACTTTCGCCAATGGGCAATTTTACACGAAGCCAATCAGGTTTTTTTATTTTAGAAGTGGTTTCGTTTATAGCGGAAACAACAGGTAATTCTTGCATGTAAACCTTGAGGTTAAATTAAAAAGTACAAATACTTCTCACTTGGTAAGTAATCGTTGTGGGAGTTAAACCCAGTTAAAGAGGCAAAAATACATCACTTTCTTTTACCGAAAACAATAGCGGCGTAAGCATTAAAAAACAACTGCTTCTCTTTATTGCGCAGCATTATGGGCATTTTTGAAGAATAAAATTCAACATTTAGTCCTACTTCAATTGCACTTACCACTTCGTTGTAGCGGCCATAATCAAAACGGATGGCGGTTTTAGCAAAAGCGCCGGGTGTAAATTTAATTTCGTTAAAGCCCTTACCAAAACCGGCAGCGCCATTAATAATATCACCCGCCAAAAAAACACTATCATTATCCTGGTATTTTATTTCTTTCTGCTGCCCGCTTCTTGGGTCATCAATGCGAATGTAATAGGGCTTTAAAAAGCCTAAGCTAAGCCCCCCACCATAAATAGCCGAAACGGCAACACCGTTTTTATTACCTTTTCCTCCAATTAGTCGTTGGTTTGCAAAACCCAGTTTAGTGTAATAAAAATTATTAACCTTACCATAAATAAAAGGGTTGCCAATTGCAAACCCTAAAACACCGCGCGTTAATTTTTCTTCTTTCGGGTGTTTGCGTTCTCCAATTTCAAGTGAGTATAAATTAGATTTTGTGGGGGTCTTTAATTTTCCCAATTCAATAAAAGCACCATAACCATCACTGTTTAATTTTACACCAAATGCAGTCTGCTTCTGAAAAATGATGGCACCCTCCTCCTCCTGCATAATCATTTTTTTGATGCGTTCTTTTTCTGCTGCTTTCTTCAGTTCTTTTTCGGTTGGCGTTCTGTTTTGGGCTACTGCGGCCACCGACAAAACCGACACAATTGTTACAAATATTATCTTCTTCACCTTCATATTGTTTGTTACTTGTAAATTTAGGCAAAAATTCCACAATGACTTCACAGATAATTTACGAAGGAAACCTGAG
>JBBSJX010000201.1:0-7311 GCA_038256825.1 Chitinophagales bacterium | reverse complement strand
TATTTATTGCAACCATACAATCCAACAAAAATTACCGCAGCGTAGGCATCATCCCCGACGTGGACCATCTTTAAACTGCAATTTTTATTTGTGGTAACTGGCAAATGTTTTTCATAGCATTATCGTTGCTTCCGATGCATCGGAACGGTTAAAGGCAGTTTTTCATAGCCCCTATTTAATCGCATAGGCGTCAACTTAAGAATTTTTTTTTATTGAACGAACAGTAAGAATTCTATTGGACATCGTTGTGTCACTCCCTTGTACCGCATATTTATGGCAGCTTTTCACACATTATTTCCTTTGGATAAACTTCTATTATTTCTTAAGCTTTCTTTACCACTCATTCAACTCCAATCAATTGCCTGGCAAAGGTTTCAGCTAAATTGTTGAAGTCTAAAGTTGACGTATATGCGATTTAATCGGGGGCATTATACCTAACTTTTGTTAAAGGGTTACACTCTTGTACATTTGGTTCAATGTAGAATAATATTTTAAGCTAACTGTTTTACATTCCTGTTAATAAAGCTAGAACTTCAATTAAAAAAAATAATGAACAACTTCGATATTATTATAATTGGCGCTGGAGTTTCGGGCTTAATGGCGGCCAATATTTTAAGTAAAAACGGTTTTAAAGTAGTCGTACTCGAGGGCCGCGATAGAACCGGGGGTCGCATTCATACATTTACCCACCCGTTACACCCCCACCCTCTTGAAGCAGGCGCTGAATTTATTCATGGCAACCTGGATACTACCTTGGAACTAATGAAAGAAGCGGAACAGGAAGTGGTAGAACTGGGCGGCGATACCTGGAAAGTTACCAATGGCAATTGGATGCGTGAGCAAGCATTTATTGTTAATGAAGAACTGGTAATAAAAAAATTAAAATCTTTAAAACAAGACATTACCATTTCAACATTTATAGAAACATATTTTATTACACCGGAATATACAGATCTGCGCCAGTCATTATTATCGTATGTGGAAGGTTATTATGCAGGTGATCCAAAACGGGTGAGCGCCCTTACGTTTTTAAAAGAAATAGAAAGTGAAGAAGAACAGCAATACCGCCCTAAAAAAGGATACGGACCAATTATAAATTTCCTGGCAAATAAAATAACAGAACAAGGCGGTACCATTCAATTATCTACTATTGTTAAAAAAGTAAACTGGCAAAAAAACAAGGTTGAAGTTATTGACGATAAAGGAAAATCCTATTATGCATCCCGGTTAATAACTACCATACCATTAGGTGTTTGGCTGGCAAAGGAAACCGAACAAGCCTCTATCCATTTTTCACCGGAATTAAATGAAAAATTAAGTGCCGCTAGAAAACTGGGCTTTGGTTCAGTTTTAAAAATACTAATCACCTTCAACCACAGTTTTTGGAAGGAAAACTCATTTAAGGATAAAGCGGATACGGGCTTTATATTTTCGGATGCTGAAGTTGGTACCTGGTGGACACAATACCCAGCCGAAATGCCATTATTAACCGGATGGATTGCCGGCCCCCGAACTGCGCAATATAATACCCTGAACCAGGAACAGGTATTTGAGCAATCCATACTATCACTCGCCAATATTTTTGCAATAAGCAAGGAAGCCATTCTGGAAATGGTTACTTCATGGCATGTTTTCAATTGGTTAACTGATCCTTTTACTAAAGGTGGGTACGCCTACTCAACCATTGGAGGTAAAGAGGCCTGTAGACAAATGATGGCACCCATTAATGAAACCCTGTATTTTGCCGGGGAAGCCTTGTATGAAGGAACCGAAACCGGAACAGTGGAAGCAGCGCTTTCCAGTGGACTGCGGGTAGCAAAAGAAATTGCAGACAAGGTTTAGATAACAAATAGGTTAGAACCTAATTGTATAATTGAATTTTTAAAACTTCCCTTAAACGGCGGGCATGTTTTAAAACCTGTTGCTTATTAATTGTTTTTAGCAAGGGCACCGTACCCAGGCTGGGGTACCCACTCCATTGAACAATCTCCTTCTCATAATCAAAATACTGATCGTTAAAAACCCAACCCAAAACATTTATGTTGCGCTGCCGGCAATAATTTGCAGTTAATAACGAATGGTTGATACTGCCCAAATAATTGCGACTCACTAATATCACTGATGCTTCCAGGTGTTCAGCAAGGTCAATTACAAATTCATGGTTGTTTAAGGGAACCAATAAACCTCCTGCCCCTTCAATAACCATATATTCGTTTTGCGATTCGATGTTTTGGTAGGCTACTAAAATTTGGGCTATAGTTATTTCAATGGCTTCATGTTGTGCTGCTATATGTGGCGAGGCGGCCAGTGTAAGTTTATAAGCTTCGGGGTGAATAATGGTTTTTGAATTAGATACCAGGTGCTGAACATTTAAAGCATCTGTTCCATCGTCTACACCGGCCTGTACGGGTTTCCAATAATCGGCCTGCAAGGCTTCCGTAACAATTGCCGAAACAATTGTTTTGCCAATACCAGTGCCTATACCTGTTATAAATATGGGTTTTACCATCTGAAGTACATTTTAAAAACATGGTTAACAAACCAGGGATACCAACCCATGTATGATCTAAACAAAAAAAGTGAATATGGTTGTTCCGTAATTACGATGAAAACTATATCCTTCAAACTTTTCGTAAGCATTGCGCGGTGTATGTTCCAAAACAAAAAAACCTCCGGGTTTTATCAATTTTTTACTTACTACAATTTCCGGAATTTTATCAATGGTTCCCAGCGCATATGGGGGACCTGCAAAAATAAAATCGAATTGTTCGGTACAAGTAGCAAGAAAATTAAACACCTCCATTTTAAGCACTTTGCAATTTTCCACTTTCAGCTTTTCCATGGTTGATTTTACAAAACCATGCATAGCGGAATCTTTTTCAACAATGGTGAGGTCGGCAGCGCCACGCGAAGCCAGCTCGTAACTAATACTACCGGTACCGCCAAAAAGATCCAGGGTTTTAATACCCTCCAGGTTCATCCGGTTTTGTAAAATATTAAAAAGGCCTTCTTTTGCTATATCAGTGGTTGGGCGGGTATGGGGCATGTTAGCAGGCGGGCTTATTTTTCGTCCTCCAAATTCTCCTGAAATGATCCTCATATAGCCAGGTTAAATAAGTGCGTAAAATAATGTGATGGATGATCGCCGGTATTATAAAGCGCCTGCTCTTCACTTGTTGTATTTGTTGAAAGGTTGCCAAAATACCCTTGCAATTGCGTATATAAATCTGATTGGGTGTCTATCAGTCCAGTAATTTTTACCTGCAGGTGCTGTGGATTAAATTCTAACCGTTGAACAACAGTTAATAAATAATACAACACATCATCGCCCAGCGTGTAATCAAATGATTGAATGAATTGAAGTATTCCATTGTTTATTATTACAATCAAAATTTCAGTTTCGTAAAACTGAACGGCCATATAGGCTCCGCTAATATTCTTTTCGTGCAATTTTGTTAATACGCGGCTGAACGTATGCGTAATTTTTGCGGATGAAAACTGATTGTCGAGCACTTTTAAAATATCAGAATCAACCCTGTAAGCATTTTTTATGCTTTCGCCCATTTCAATTTCATCAACAAACGACACATTGTTTATGGGTGAACCTGCAACTACATTTAAGTAGTCGTCAATAAGTTCTTCGTTATAAAGTTTGCCCGGAATTAAAACACTTGAGCCATTATTAATGTAGACATGTGTTTTATTGTATGATTTGTCCAGCAAAACTGAACCTTGTTTTAAAGCATGTAGCAATTCCTCAAAATGCGCACCATCTTGTTTTTCGTGTTTAAACCATTCGAGTGCCGAAATTTTGTTCTTCTCTTTATTTAATACCAGGCAGGCAAAATGAGTATTGCCCGTTTCAATAATCAACTCATTATTGTTAGATGAATTATTATGCTGGGAATAATTGCTGTAAATTTTATTGGCCATAATCTCCATTTGCGATGCAATTATACTAAAAATAATCTGCCCCTTACTTTACTAAAAGGCAAGTGAAATTGAGATGATGTGCAAACAGGATGCAATGTTTACTTTAAAGTTGATGTAATGGCCCAGCGAAGTTTAAAAGTACAAGAGTGCGACGCAACGGCTGCTCAATAGCAGTTCCTACACCCTGGCTCCAAAATAAACCTTTTAATATTTTGAGTTAAAAAAGTAAGAAGTAAAAAACATTTAAAATAAGTGATAATAACCCATACAATGTTAAGATTAGGCCCTGCAAACACCAAACCCGGTGGAAGAAATTACAAATGGCCTAACTTGCAGCGCGTTTTAAATAAATATATGACAGACTTATCCACATTTGATCCAAACCAGGCTGCAAACCCGAACAATAATATTTTCGGTCTTCCTTTTACGGAAGAAGAGGCCAAAGTTGTGTTACTTCCTGTACCCTGGGAAGTAACCGTTAGTTGTAGCGCCGGAACTGCCAGGGCTGCTGAAAATATATTTAAAGCCAGCCTGCAGGTGGATCTTTTTGATCCCGATGTTAAAGATGGCTGGAAGCATGGTTTTTTTATGAAAGAAGTGGACAGGAAGGTTTTACTTAAAAGTGATTATTTACGTAAGGAAGCTGAGTTATACATCAACTTTATATCGAAAGGCGATGTGGTGGAGAGCAATAAATTTATGTGCAAAAGCCTGAAAGATATAAACGAGGGCGGCCGTTTTATGAATAAATGGGTTTACGAAAATTCGAAGGCGTTGTTGGATCAGGACAAACTGGTTGGATTAATTGGAGGTGATCATAGCACGCCATTAGGTTTTATGAAAGCTATTGGTGAGAAATATGGTGAATTTGGTGTGTTGCAAATTGATGCACATGCTGACCTGAGAAAAAGCTATGAAGACTTTAAATACAGCCATGCATCAATAATGTATAATGCTTTGGAAGAAATACCAAACTTAACAAAACTGGTGCAAGTAGGCATACGTGATTATTGTGAAGAAGAATGGAATTATATCTGTAATAGCAATCACCGGGTAGTAACTTATTTAGATAGCGAGATTAAAGAAAGGCAGTTTGAAGGTGAAACCTGGAAGAGTATTGTTGATGAGATTGTGAATCACCTGCCTGCTAAAGTGTTTTTTAGTTTTGATATTGATGGACTGGATCCAAAACTTTGCCCTAACACCGGTACCCCGGTTGCAGGTGGATTTGAAACTGAGCAGGTAATTTATTTGTTTAAAAAAGTGGTAGCCTCAGGTCGCCAGTTAATTGGTTTTGATTTAAATGAAGTTGGCGTGGGCGAAGGACACGATTCAAATGTTGCAGCCCGTATTTTATTTAAACTCTGTAACCTGTTAATTAAAAGTAACGTGCACCAGGTTGCATAATGAATGATATCCCTAAAAAATATGTAGTTAAAAAGATTAATGGTTTACGACTATTTAATAACACTGAAACGTCCTGATTTTAAAGCTGTTGACATAATTAGTCAGTTGCTTTATTTAATAGCATTTGCCACTTTTATTTACTTGGCAACTAAGGCGCCGGTATTTGTAAATATTTATTCCATTGCGGCGTTAATCATCCTGGTAATTTTTATACTGGTAAAGCTAAAAACTAAACGACAGGGCAAGGCTTACTTTACACCGGGTTTAGCTATTGCAACACTTACGTGGCTGTTCGGTTTTTACCCAAGCTGGATCATGTTTGCTTTATACGCAGCCTGCACTTTAATTGAGCGAGAGTTGAAATTTAATAAGGAAATTGGATTTACACCTGAGGAAGTGGTTTTAAACACTCTGGTAAAAAAACATTACGATTGGAATGAATTTAGAAACCTGTTGATAAAGGATGGTATTCTTACATTGGATTTTAAAACCAATAAAATTATTCAGAAAGAAATTGACGGTGAAGTTTCAGATACAATGCAGCAGGAATTTAACGATTTTTGCAGGGAACAATTAAATGCGGTTTATTCCAGGGAAGCGCAAACCAACATTACGGGTTCATAATATTTGATGAGGGTACGTCCACCCAAATTAATTAAGCCTTGCCTGGAAACTATCTAAATACAATCCCTGAAAATACCGGGGATTAAAATTTTATCATTTTTATATAATTACATGCTTTCACAATCACCCTACATATTGTACTCCGACGGAAAGGGGAATATTTTTGAAGACACTTCCCTTTACGTTACCGGCCGTACCGGCTGGGATGCTGTACCCGTACCAGATGATGAGTGGATTGAATTGCCTGAAGGTGGACAATTATATGAATTACCTGGTCGCCGCGGCATTGGGATAGATGTTGAAACGGGCGATATGCGTTTGTGCGAAAAAGGCTGGGCTGTTGCTGCTTTTATACCTCCTGCACATACCGGCTTTTACCTGGCAGCTTACGAAACAGCTCCTGATGCGCCCACCCTGCCACTTTTTTGTTATACGGCAGCAGGCTGGATTGATAATAAAACCTATGTTCCCGCCATCCGTATTGAGCAGGACATCAGGCAGAACAGCGCTGGTTACGATGAAGCGAAGGTTACAGAAGGCGTTCAAAGTTTATTAAAAGCTTACCCGCACAATCGTTTGGTGGAGCACCTGGCCAACAATTGCGCATTAACCTATAAATGCCCTGCGGCCCGAAATTATTTTATCGGTCGTTGGGAGTGCCCCATTCCTTCTTCGCCAGCTTGTAATGCAAACTGCCTGGGGTGCATTTCTTTTCAGCCCGAAGAAGAAACCATTGTTTCAACCCAGGATCGTTTAACCTTCAGGCCAACAGCAGCAGAGATAATTGAATTTACGGTTCCGCATTTGGAAAGCGCCCCCTATCCTATTGTAAGTTTTGGACAAGGATGCGAAGGCGAACCCTTATTAATGTGGCAGGTAATTAAGGAAGCAATCATCGAAATTCGGAAACATACAGATAAGGGAAGCATTAATATAAATACCAATGGATCAAAGCCCGATGCTGTAAAAGCGCTCTGCGAAGTAGGCCTGGATAGTATTCGTGTAAGCCTCAACAGTGTGCGTAAGCATGTGTACGATCCTTATTATTGCCCCAACAACTACAAGTTTGAAGATATTATTGAAAGTCTTAAAGTGGTTAACAGCTTTGGCGGCTGGACCAGCATTAACTATTTTGTTTTTCCCGGCATGACTGATAGTGTAGAAGAATACGAGGCATTAAGAAAGGTGATCAGGGAAACCGGTTTAAAAATGATCCAATGGCGAAATTTTAATATCGACCCTGACTGGTACCTTAGCAAAATTGGAATGACGGACACCGGCGAGGCGCGGGGCGTTAAACACCTGATGGAGCTGATACACGAAGAATTTCCGGAGGTAAAGTTTGGG
>JBBSJX010000200.1:0-7313 GCA_038256825.1 Chitinophagales bacterium | reverse complement strand
TTACCGGTTCGCTGGAGGCAGGTAAAGATGCCAACATTGTTATAAGCGAAGGAGATATACTGGACATGAAAACCAGCAAAGTTTCGCATGCCTTTATACAGGGAAGGGAAGTTAACTTAAATACCAAGCAAACCCAATTGTACGAAAAGTATAAACATAAGTACGGGTTATAATCTTCTCGTTTTGAAAAACAGTTTTAAAAGTTCCCTGTTAATAGCGGGGAACTTTTATTTTGTATCAGTTCTGAAGATAGTTTTTTATCGGGTTCTACAGCTTTTCCAATTCGCTTTTTTACAAATTGAAACACGGTTTAATTTAGAGATGTTGAAATAGTATAACTGCTTATTTATTGTGTCAAAGCGGGGTCTTCATTAAATGGCGTCTTGCGTTGGCAAGAGAACCTTCGCTGCATGCCGAGGTCCCTGCTACGTTCCTACCTAAAAGTAGGAGACCCCAGCAGGACAAAAAAATGTCACATTGTATTTTTTACCGTCCGCAGCAGTTGTCAAGTAATCCTTGACAACTGAATTTTTATCCAATTCATTTTCTTCCAGAATGTTAATTGTGTGCAGACTGATGTTTTGTTTTGTAGAATCAAAAAGCTCTGCCAATTGATTTTGGTTCATCCACACTGAGCCATCGATAGCGTAGAGCGATACCGAGGTTTTCCGGTCATCGGTTTGGTATATGATGATGTTGGTATTTTCCATTTATTATATTTCTGTTTTGTAATTTCTTGCAATTTTTTATACCCACAATATAAGTTTCACAGTTAACTTATCTGCTTTTTGAAAAGGGAAATTTCGGCCCTTTACATGGAAACTTCTGCTAACGTTTCTAATTTGCTAACATGTACCGTGGGCTTTTGCGCTCTTGTGTCAAAGCGGGGTCTTCATTGAATGGCATCGTGCGTAGGCAGGAGACCGCTGATTGCCGGGTTCCCTTCTACGCTCGTACCTAAGAGTAGGTGACCTCAGCAGGACAAAATCAATAACCAAAACGTTCGCCGGGATTGGGAAATTCAGTTGAAGTGTGCGAACCGCCGAAAGTCGGTCAGGCTGCAACGATGCCGGGGAACGATTCAAATGACGACAACCAAAATCTTTTTTTAAAAATGCTTTTCGTTGTTTGCAAAACTTGTTATGTATAATTTAACTATTTACAACAGGCGCTACCTTAACGCTGTTATACCTTGGTGCTTTATGAGGCAATTAATTATTGTTACTATCTTTTTACTGGTTACTTCAATTGCCTTTTCGCAGGCGGGCGATTTTGTTGTTATTAAGCACAAACATCAATCTGTCCGCACGTTTTTTATCGGATCGCTGGCGCAATTTCAAACCAACACGGGCGAATGGTTTAATGGAAGGATTGTAAACATTAAAAACGACTCGCTCTTTTTTAGGGAAGTAATTGTTAGGCAGGTGCCTACACCCTGGGGTGTAACCCGCCTGGATACCATGACCACTTTTACCAGGAAAATACATTTTAGTGAAATAGTGGCGGTACCCCGCAAAGCCCAATCGTTTGGTTATATAAAAAATGGTTCGCTCTTTATGATTGGTGGTGGCGGCTTTATTGGCCTTAACCTTATTAACAGCATACAGCAACGCTATCCGCCTTTTGGAAAAGATAACTTACCCAACCTGCTTATTGCCGGAGGCGTTTTTGCACTGGGGAAAACAATGCAAAAATTACACAGGCCTTTTTTAACGATGGGGAAAAAATATAAAGTAGTATATATTAAAGCATAGCCAATTCTAAAGGTGTGCTCCTTATCTTGCGCTTTATTTTTTGCGCATGACTGTTAAAGACCTCTTCAAACGATTTTTTAAAAAGGTATTCAAACTGCTATTCTGGTTGTGGATTACTTCTACTTTTTACCTGGTTATTTGTAAATGGATTATGCCCATAATTACCTTAACCCAATTAATGAGTGGTATTGAAGGGCATGGTTTAAAGCGCGATTATGTTAGCATGGCTGATATAGCACCTGCAGCCAAATTAGCAGCTATGGCCAGCGAGGACCAATTGTTTCCCGATCATAATGGGTTCGACTGGAAATCGTTGGAGAAGAGCATGCAACAAAACGAAAAGAAAAAAAAGAAAGTGAGGGGTGCAGGCGCAAGTACAATTAGCCAGCAGGTTGCCAAAAATGTTTTTTTATGGCAGGGAAGTGGGATTATGCGGTACGTACGCAAGATACCCGAAATCTATTTTACCATAATGATTGAGTGGATCTGGGGAAAAGAACGCATTTTGGAAGTTTACTTGAATGTTGCGGAAATGGGTCCCGGAATTTTTGGCATTGAAGCGGCTGCACAATCCTATTTCAACAAACCGGCCAGTGGATTAAGCCGCGCACAGGCTGCAATGATAATTTCAAGTTTACCCAGTCCTAAACGTTATACGGTTAAACCTGTTAGCAGGTGGGTTGCCTGGCGCTATCCAAAAGTAATGCAACAAATGCGCAATATTGAAGACGATCCTGATGTGCAAATGCTGGTTTATAAGGTTAAAAAACGCTAAGCCAATAATTTGTCAACAGCGCAAATAGCCAGTTGCAACCGTTCCTCATAGGGCCCGTATATACTCACCCATGGCGTGGATTGATTAGATAGAATCCCTTTATAAATTTCGTACAGGTTTTCACGAACCCTAAAGTCGGGGTATTCCCGTAATTCATCTTTAACCCAGGGTAAATCAACATTACACAAAAGGTATAAATCGTATGGGCGTTCCTGCACCTGCTCAAGAATAAATGGATGGCATTTGCCAAAAACATACTCGCACCAAACTTTCATAACATACATATCGGTGTCTAAAAAAAGAAGTGAACCTGTTTGATTATTTCCCTGCTCTTTTTGTAAAGCGGTAGTTTGAGTATAATCATCTTCCAATGCCAACTGGCCTTTGGCAATCGTTAATAAATCTTCGTAGGTATATTGAGTACCGTGGGTAAGTAAATATTCCCTCGCATATTCGGGGCACCACAATGTTTTATAATGATTGGCTAATTGTTGGCTTAAGGTTGATTTGCCCGTACTCTCAGGACCAATTATTACTATTTTTTTCATAAGTTAATTGGGGTGTTTTGATCAATGTCCACGATTGGGGGCACCGTGTTTACTTTAGATCTTTTAATCCACTCGGCCAGGCCCCAAAAAGCCATAATGAGCAATATAAAATAATATACGCTGGTAAAAACATAGCCTTTTGTAAAATACAATGGTACTGAGGCCAGGTTGGTGAGGATCCACCATATCCAGCTTTCAACTTTCTTTTTTGCCATCAACCACATACCGGTAAATGCTGTAGCGCTTGCAAAAGCATCAGCCCAGGGCAGGGCTCACTCTGCAAATTCTTTTTTTAGGTAATTTAATGCGGCAAAAATAAAAAGGTAAAAAAACAGGAAAAACCCCAACTGCTGCAACCAATCTTTTAAACTGGATTTGGTAATAACCACTATATGATGGTGCTGACGGTCCTTTTTACTCCAGAGTACCCAGCCATAAACACTCATGATGGTGTAGTAAACATTTACACTGGCCTCGCCAAAAAGGCTTCCTTTAAAACTCAGGTAAATGTAAATGATAGTATTAACCAACCCAACGGGGTAAACCAATATGTTCTCTTTTCTCGAAAACCATACGCTGGCAATGCCAGATATTACAGCAATAAATTCGAGCCAGGTGGTTTGTAATAAGCCCTCGTAAAATTGTTGATAAATCATATGCTGGCTGGCTCACTAAAAGGCTATAACTGTAGTGTTAGGTAATTAATTAAAGTTTTTTGAGCGTTACGATGAAGAAAGTTTTATATCAGTAACATCATCTTTTATATCTACTAACCACATAATTGCTTCTTCAAAATTGGTAAACGATTTTACAAAATAGCCCCGGTTCCGGGCTACAAGTTCAAAAAAATTGGCTCTTTCAAAACTGTCATCATCCCTTGTTAGCAGCGCCGTTTTTTTTCTGTACGCTATTCCATACTCCATAAGCCCGGTACCCAATTCAAACAGGTCCACTTTATTTAAAACTGATGTGGTTTTTCTCAAATCAATCAAAATAGGCCTTAAGTTATTTTGATTGGAAGAATCAGCGATGTCTGTCAAAACTTTTTTAGATGAATTTATATCAAGCTCACCTGTAAGTGTTGTTTTTATAAAATCGGTAGGGTTAACAATTTCTATATTCAGTTGCATGGGGAGTGCATTAATAATTGTAAAAAAATCTATGGTAATATAATGATTGCCCATTCCGAATGTAATGAAATACTATCCAAAAGCATTCCACCCCTGAGCCGTTAGTTTGTGTGTATTGCCACCTTTGGTTATTATATGAACACCTTCTTCAACATCGGTCATGTAGCCGATAACCGAAATCTCTTCATTTAAAACCAGTTTATCATATTCGCTTTGTGGCAGGGTAAACAGTAATTCGTAATCTTCGCCTCCGCTTAATGCACAGGCTGTTGGATCCAGTTCCAGTTTGTAGGCAAACTGCTTTGCTTCGTCGTGTATAGGAATTTTATCCTCATATAATTTGCAACCCACATTGCTTTGTTTGCAAATGTGTAATATCTCGCTGCTTAATCCATCACTCACATCCATCATACTTGTAGGTAAAATTTCATGTTTTTCAAAAAATTCCACAATGTCTTTGCGGGCTTCAGGTTTCAGCATTTTACCTACAATAAATTGTTGTTCTTCCAGGTTGGGCTGAACTTCCGGATGTTCCAGGTAAATCTTTTTTTCACGCTCCAAAATGGTAAGTCCTAAAAATGCACCACCTAAATAGCCACTTACACAAAGCAGATCGCCCTTTTGTGCTCCGCTGCGTTTTACAATTTTACCGGGAGCAATTTCGCCAATGGCTGTAACACTTATAATAAAGCCTTTGTTTGATGATGAAGTATCGCCACCTACCAAATCCACTTTATATTTTTCGCAGGCTGCATACACACCTTCGTAAAAATCGTCTAAAGCTTCCAGGCTAAAACGGTTGCTGAAAGCAATATTCATGGTTATTTGAGTAGGGGTGGCATTCATCGCATAAATGTCGCTCAGGTTTACCACCACACTTTTATAACCCAGGTGGCGCAATGGGGTATACATTAAATCGAAGTGAATGCCTTCAACCAGCATATCGGTTGATATAACGGTTTGTTTTCCAAAATGATCAATCACGGCAGCATCATCCCCTACACTTAAAACGGTAGAAGCATTTTGAATTTCAAAATTTTTAGTCAGGTGCTCGATTAACCCAAATTCGCCCAGCGATGCTATTACAGTTCTGTTTTCCATAATATTTGCTTTGTAATGGTGTTTTTGCTTTGCAAGGCGGATTGTACACCAACCGTTTTTAAATTATTTTTTGTTGACCGGCTCCGGGTTATAAATGGTACATCGTTGTGTCACTCACTTGTACATTTAGCTCTATGATCTTCATTTTTTCCCGCTTTTTATATAATTAACTTCTGGTTTACTAATTGCTGCTATCCGCAATGCTGTACAAGTGTGCGACGCAAGAATGTTGAACTTTGTTATTTTGCCTGGCCCAAAATAAAATTCCTATCCCAAAACCTATAACCTATAACTTAAAACTTATAACTTAAAACTTTTAAACCGTATAGCCCTGTATTAAAACATTTCAAGCGTGGGCTTCCAGTTTCCGTTAACGGCTTCAACCAACTCGTTGTGAATAAAACCGTTGGTGGCCACAATACCCGGCTGGTAGGGCGAGTAAGGGTCACCTTTAAAATCGGTCACCTTTCCATTGGCCTCTTCCACCATTAAAAAACCGGCGGCACTATCCCATGCATTTAGTTTATGTTCATAAAATCCATCAAAACGGCCGGCAGCCACCCAGCATAGATCTATGGCAGCACTGCCCAACCTACGCACCGGCACCCCCGCACGAATAAACTGGTCAAAAATTTCGAGCGGGCCATTTTCGTTATCTAAAAAACTATAAGGAAAACCGGTAACCAGTATGCTTTTGGCCACTTGCTGCTGGTTGCTCACTTTAATGGGCTGGTCGTTTAAAGTGGCCCCTTTACCGCGCTCTGCAAAAAAGAATTCGTTGAAAATTGGATTGTAAACGGCACCCATAATCATTTTACCTTCGTGCTCCAGGCCTATGCTAACGCAACAAATGGGTATGCCATTGGCAAAGTTCACGGTACCGTCAATTGGGTCAATAATCCATTTATAAGTGCTGTCCATTATAAACTCACCCGATTCTTCGCTCAACAGGTGATGGTCGGGATACGTTTGCCTGATTACTTCAAAAATCATCCGCTCCGCTTCGTGGTCCGCTTCGGTAACCAGGTTGTTTAAACCTTCCTTATTAGATATTTTGAAAGTACCATTAAAATAATGTTTCAAAACCTTTGCCCCCGCCTGGGTTGCGTTTATAAGTGTTTGTTTTAACATGGTGCAAAGATAACGGCTGCTTTTATGCCATGAAAATCTAATGCACAACACTTAATATTGCGCTGTGCCATAAAACTTATTACTTCGCAAACAGTAAATACAAGGGGTTGCAATTATCAGTTATCATAGTAAACTATAACGTAAAATATTTTTTAGAACAGTGTTTAAGCTCGGTATGCCAGGCAACAAAAACATTGGATGCAGAAATATGGGTGGTAGATAATGCCTCCACCGATGGCAGTATTGATTATTTGCAGGAGCGGTTTCCCCAGGTTCATTTTATAAATAACGAAAAGAATGTTGGCTTTGCACGAGCTAATAACCAGGCCCTGTTTAAATGCACCGGGGAACTGGTGTTGTTTTTAAATCCCGATACAATTGTTGAGGAAGACTGCTTTATTAAATGCATCTCCTTTTTTAATGCTACACCAAATGCCGGCGCCATAGGTATTCGCATGGTTGATGGTCAGGGTATATTTTTACCGGAAAGCAAGAGATCCTTTCCATCTCCCCTTATTTCATTTTTTAAACTGGTGGGGTTAACCAGCTTATTTCCTGCTTCTAAAATATTTGCCCGTTATACCCTGGGCTATTTAAACCAGCACCAAAACCACGAAGTGGATGTTTTGGCCGGTGCTTTTTTAATGGGCCGCAAAAACCTGTTGTTGCAATTAAAAGGTTTTGACGAAACCTTTTTTATGTACGGCGAAGATGTGGACCTGAGTTATAGAATGCAGCAAACCGGGTTTAAAAATTATTATTTTTCGGGCAGCACCATTATTCATTTTAAAGGAGAAAGCACTAAAAAAGGCAGCCTGAATTATGTAAAAATGTTTTACCAGGCCATGAGCATTTTTGTAAAAAAGCACTATGG
>JBBSJX010000199.1:0-7329 GCA_038256825.1 Chitinophagales bacterium | reverse complement strand
TTTTTCGGTAATCGCCAAAAAACAATTCGTAGGTTCCTATATTATTTGATTTTCCATTGATGGTTTCTACCTGGTTATAAAACTCAATCAGTTTTTGGTTTTTTACCTTTTGTAATTCCTTTTCGGTTATTCCATCTTTCTTTATTTTTTCAAGTTCTTCGTAAACTGCAGCTTCTACATCACCCACATTTTTGTCTTTATTGGTAACGGCATAAACGGTGAACAAGGTAGGATCGAAGGTTGCCCCGTAAGAGGTGAAAACGGCCGACGCCAACTGCTTTTGATCGACCAGGGCAGCATACAGGCGTGAAGAATTACCGCTGGTTAAAATGGAACTTAAAAGGTCCAAAGCATAGTAATCGTCATCTTTAGCCTCGGGAGCTTTGTAAGAAATGCCCAGATAAGGGTTGGAAACTTCTTTTTGTACCGTAATTCTTCTTTCGCCTGTTTGCGGGCCCTCAACCAGGTGAACAGGTTTAGGGCGGGGTTGTGCAGGTATAGGCTCAAAATATTTCTCTGCCAGTTTTTTAACTTCCCCGGTGTTTACATTACCCGAAACAACCACCACGCAATTATTAGGAGCATAATAGGTGCGAAAATAATATTCAAGGTCTTCTTTAGTCCAGTTTTTAATATCCTGTTCGTAACCAATAACCGGCCAGTGGTAAGGGCCTTCCTGAAAGGCGGTTGCTTCAATGTTTTCGGATATTAGACGCCAGGGAGAATTCTCCAGGCCGGTGCTGCGTTCAGAAAGTACCACACCACGTTCGCTTTTTACCATGTTGGAATCTATGCTCAGGCTGGCAATACGATCGGCCTCCAGGTCAAAAATAACTTCGAGAGATGAGGACGGGAACCAGTCGGTATAAACAGTTACATCGTTGGTTGTGTAAGCATTGTTGGAGCCACCATTAAATTCCATATGCTGGTCAAACATTTTTGGGCCATATTTTTTAGCTCCGTTAAACATCATATGTTCAAAAAAGTGAGAAAGCCCTGTAATGCCGGGATGTTCGTTACGGCTGCCTACCTTATAAAAAAGATACATATTGGCATTGGGGATAGAATGATCTTCAACAACCAGGAATTTCATCCCGTTTTTTAAAGTAAAGGTTTGTACATCATCGGCCTTGGTTTGAGAAAAGACCTGTGTAACCGATAAAAGGAAAAGGGATAATATCCATTTCATATAAGAAAATTTTAGCGGTGTAAGATATGGATTTGAATAACGCGTACCCTAAATGAAAAGTGAAATGAATGTTGAATGGTTAGTAAAAATTGGGTGCATCCCAAATTGCCACTGT
Source organism: Chitinophagales bacterium (assembly GCA_038256825.1). Classification (GTDB taxonomy): domain Bacteria; phylum Bacteroidota; class Bacteroidia; order Chitinophagales; family Chitinophagaceae; genus Segetibacter. The sequence goes on along the minus strand of JBBSJX010000199.1, from coordinate 6,025 downwards.
TGGTCAGGCGACCAACAGCGGCACAGACCAGCAGAAGGCCGTTGGCGGTCGCCTGACCGCCAACGGGTCCCCATTGAGGTGCGACAATCAGGGATGCACCCTAAAAATTGTTAACCGGTCCTCCCTATTTAAAAACCTAGTTTTGCAGATATCATTTTCTCTTACCTAATTATAGTATGAATAAACAGGTTGTTTTTAAAGATTTAGGAAGTAACAATCCCTATAAACAAACATGGGATTACCAGGAAGGACTATTGCAACAAAATATAAAATTAAAAGCCATTGCAAGGGAAGCAATGGAGCAGAACCTTGTATTGGAACCCATTACAGAAACAACAAATTACTTGCTTTTTACAGAACATTCCCCCGTGTATACTCTTGGTAAAAGCGGTGATATTAAAAACGTATTAATTGGAGAAGACGAATTAGCGCAAAAGGGAATTGATTTTTTTAAAATAAACAGGGGAGGAGACATTACTTTTCATGGTCCGCAACAATTGGAAGGTTACCCTGTAAGAGACCAGGATACTTTTAAAACCGACCAGGGCTGGTACCTCAGAAGCCTGGAGGAAGTGATAATTTTAACGATGGCCACATACGGGTTGCAAGGAGAGCGAAGTGCTGGTGAAACGGGTGTTTGGCTGGATCCCGGAACACCAGGCAAAGAACGAAAAATTTGTGCAATGGGCATTCGGTGCAGCAGGTGGATAACTATGCATGGCTTTGCATTTAATGTTAATACAAACCTTGAATATTTCAACTTTATTGTTCCATGTGGTATTCAAAATAAACAGGTTACCTCGCTTAAAAAGGAGTTGGGTTACGATGTGAATTTTGATGAAGTAAAGAAGCAAGTGAAAGCCAATTTTGCAAAAGTATTTGGCATTGAATACATTTAATCTTTGTACTTAAAAGTCCTTGGGCAGGTAAAATTTATTTTTTTCTCTTAGTTTGTTGTCTTCGTAAAGTTCAAAACTAAACCAGCCTGCGTGTACAAAATTCGATTTGTCAAGGCTAAGGTGTTTGTCTTTTATATGCTTTATTTCAAAAAGCTCGTTTCCATCTTCTTCAAAAAACTTGATGTGGTATTTTTTTTCTGCCGCATCCCAAAGATTAATGTTTAAATAGCCTTCTTTGCTGGTGAAAATATAGATGGAGGCTTTCCAGAATTCTTTCCCTACAAACCGGCGCAGTTCAACCAATGAATCATTTACAGCAAACAAAGTATCCTTTGTTTGGCGCAAAATAGAATCTTTAAACTGCGGAAACAGGTTACCCGGTATTGTTGTAAGCAAAGCGCCGCGGTTGGTAACACTAATAGTTGAAAATGTTTTAATGGTACTGTTGCTCAGCAGGTTTATTGTGCGTGAATCGGTATCGGGAGTGGCAAGTTTTGCAGGAGTGAAAAAATAAGCGCCTCCCTTTAAAACAAAAAAAATGCGGTAATACGTTTTATTAAATTGTTGCTTAGGTTCGCTAAAACCATTTTGTGGCAGTTCAGGTGAAGTAGCAGAGTATATGGTTCTGTAATACTTTAAACTGTCGTACGACCGTTGCACATTCAATTGTATAATGGTTTCAAAAGGATTAACCCAGCTAATAATAACCTTGTTCCCCCTCTCAACTACCGAAAAATCAGGTAATGGCTGCTGCGAATAAGCCATATTGAAAAATAATAAAACCGCTACCAGGCTAGTAATTCTCTTCAACTGTATATAAAATTTTGGGCAAATATAATTGCAGGCAAGTTATGAAAATGATAGTTGGTTTTTTTGAAGTGAATTATTGCCTTGCAGCCCGCCACTATGAATCATTAACAATTTGCTGTTGGGTGAAAAATATTTTTTGGTAACCAGGTCCATAATGGCAAAAAATAATTTACCTGTATAAACAATATCTAAAGGAAGGTGAAACTGTTGCCAGGCCTGGTTTATAAACGAAATTAATTCAGGTGGATGTTTGGCATAACCCCCAAAATGGTATTGGTGTAAAATGGTAAAAGGCGGATACTTTTTATGAGCAGGTAATAAATCTTTAACAGCTTGCTCAAGCGATTGGTTGCCTTTAAGGCTGCTTATGCCAATTACCTGCTGTTGCTTTGCTGCCATTATTAAACCTGCCAGCATAGTGCCGGTACCTACGGCGGCAAGTATGTGGGTATATGGTTGATCTAACGCGTACTGCATTATTTCATATGCTCCCTGTGCACCAATTTTGCCATAACCACCTTCATCAACAAAATACCAGTTTTGCTGTGCATATTGTTTTATAATGAGTTGTTTATCGCGGTAATGCTCCCTGCTTAAAAATATTAGTTCCATTCCTAACAACTGCGATTGTATAAGCGTTGGCGATAATTTCTCCGGCTCTTCACCCCTTATAAAACCCACTGATTTTAATCCTGCTTTATTACACGAAAACGCTGTTGCAATTATATGGTTCGACCAGGCCCCGCCAAATGTTGCAATGGTATCGCACCCTTCTTCAGTTGCTTGTTGCAGGTAATATTTAAGTTTAAACCATTTATTGCCGCTTACTACTTTGTGTAGGGCATCCAGTCGTAAAACGTCCAGTTCAACCTGGCGGTTTTGTAGCCAATCGGCCTTTATTGTTTGGGTGTAAATGTTGCCGGGGTTCACGGGTATTGTTTTTGCAAATGTGAAAATTTATTTGCAGCTAAAGCTGTATCATTTAGTTTCGCAATGTTAAAACAATAAATATATGAAGCCAACACTTGTAATTTTAGCCGCCGGAATGGCCAGTAGATATGGTAGTATGAAGCAAATTCAATCGTTTGGTCCAAGTGGTGAAACCATTATGGATTATTCAATTTTTGATGCTATGCGTGCCGGTTTTGGAAAAGTAGTGTTTATTATCAGGGAAGATTTCGAATCTGATTTCAAAGAAATATTTGAACCAAAACTGAATGGTAAAATTGAAACGGAATACGTTTTTCAACGTCTTGAAGATCATTTAGGCCGCCACCAGGTACCGGCCGATCGTAAAAAACCGTGGGGTACAGCTCATGCAATTCTGGCTGCAAAAGAGGTTATAAATGAACCCTTTGCAGTAATTAATGCCGACGATTTTTATGGCAGCGATTCATTTAAAAAAGCATACGACTTTTTAGTAAGCGAGGCTAACGATAGCACCTATTGTATTGTTGGATACGAGCTAAATAAAACCTTAAGTGAAAATGGCAGCGTTAGCCGTGGTGTGTGCGAAGTGGATGAAAAAGGTAATCTTGAATCAATAAACGAACGGACCAAAATTTATAGGAACGACGAAGGAAAAATTACCTACGAAGATACTGATGGCTTACATGAGGTAAGCGAAAACAGCGTGGTAAGTATGAACTTCTGGGGATTTGCACCCAACGTTTTTGGCATAATAGAAAACCTGTTTCACGAATACCTGGATGAGCATATTAACGAGCCAAAGGCCGAATTTTTTATTCCAATCGTGGCAGATAAATTTTCAAAATCGGGTATGGGGGTTATTAAAGTAATTCCAACCAGCTCGCAGTGGTTTGGTGTAACTTATAAAGAGGATGCTCCAACGGTGCAAGCCAGTTTAGATGCATTGGTATCCAACGGCGAGTATCCTGATAATTTGTGGGCTTAAACCAATCAGGGTTTTAATGAGGGTGTAGCAAACATTGGATTATTAATTAAACATCGTTTCGTCGCACTCTTGTACTTTTACACTATAACTCAACAACTACAAAAAGAAAACCCCGCAAATTTTTGCGGGGTTTCTTTTATAATTTATTCCTTAAAAGTGTCGGGGTATATGCTGGGTATAATAATAATGGCCAGGCCAATGATGATCCAGATTATAGGAATGATATAACCGCCCACATAATCATTTACCAAAAATTTAGTGGAATCGTTTGGGTGTACTAATAACGAAAGTTTTGCCCCGTTTTGATACAGCGGCCTGCTGGGGTTGTCCTCCCCGCTTATCATTTGGCGGGTAGTTCCATTTTTATCGGTGTATTCAAAAATGGCGGCATAAAAATATTTATCACCCATCAGGGCATCTTCAACAGTTTTAATATCGGTACCAACCACCACTGCATGTACCTTGTAATATTTTTTTACTTTTTTATGGTAAACAACCAGCCTGTATATACTGAGAATTAATATTACAGACGATAAAAACAAGATGCCAATCATACAAAAAAAATATTTGGAAAAAGCTGAAAAAGGTTAAAAAGTACAAGTGTGCGAACCGCCGAAAGTCGGTCAGGCAGCAACGATGTTAAATTGAAATTACGCAAGCCCGGTACATAAAAGTTTTTAAAATTAAAATATTAACGCACGGCAAATAATTAAATTGTACACGATCATTTTCTAAATCAACCTAAACTGTAACTTACCACCAAAACTTACTCCATGGCAAACAACCAACAATTTTTAAGCGCTATTTTGGATGGCTATAATTTTAAAGGTGAAAAAGTTAAAATGGGCGCTGCTATGCTAAACGGTGAAGTGGTGGAGGGTGCGGAAATTTTTATTCCGCTGAAAACCATGAACCGCCACGGTTTAATTGCCGGGGCTACCGGAACGGGCAAAACTAAAACCCTGCAAATGATTAGCGAGGTGCTCAGCGATGCCAGTGTACCTGTTTTGGTGATGGATATTAAAGGAGACCTGAGTGGGATTGCCATGCCGGGAACAGCCAATGAAAAAATTTTAGAACGCAGCGCGAAAATTGGCGTATCCTTTTCGCCCCAGCAATACCCTGTTGAACTGCTGACTTTAAGCAAGGCAAAGGGGGTGCAGCTAAGAGCTACCGTAAGCGAGTTTGGTCCTGTATTACTTTCAAAAATCCTGGGATTGAATGATACGCAGGGTGGGCTGGTTTCGATGATTTTTAAATATTGCGACGACAACAAGTTGCCTTTGCTGGATTTGAAGGATTTTATAAAAGTGCTGCAATATATTGGTAACGAAGGCAAAGTGGAGATTGAAAAATCTTATGGTAAAATTTCAACCACCAGCACCGGTACTATTTTGCGTAAGGTAATTGAGTTGCAACAGCAGGGTGCCGACCTGTTTTTTGGTGAAAAAAGTTTTGAAGTGGAAGACCTGATGCGGATAAGCGATGATGGCCGGGGAATGATCAATGTTTTACGTGTTACCGATTTGCAGGACAGGCCTAAACTATTTTCCACTTTTATGTTGCAATTGCTGGCAGAGTTATACGCGGTAAGCCCCGAGGAAGGCGACCTTGAAAAACCAAAACTAGTATTGTTTATTGATGAAGCTCACCTGATTTTCCAGGAGGCCAGTCAAGCGTTATTGCAACAAATTGAAACCGTAATAAAACTGATCCGCTCCAAAGGGATCGGGATATTTTTTGTTACCCAAAACCCAATGGACGTTCCGGCAAGTGTTTTGGGCCAGTTGGGTATGAAAGTGCAACATGCTTTACGAGCCTTTACTGCAGCCGACAGGAAAGTAATTAAGCAAACCGCCGAAAATTATCCTGAAACGGAATTTTATAAAACCGAAGACCTGATTACCCAAATGGGTATTGGAGAAGCTTTGGTTACCATGCTTAACGAAAAAGGAATACCTACCCCTTTGGCACAGGTAATGCTGGCTGCACCCCGTAGCAGAATGGATGTTTTGACTGATGAAGAAATTAAAGGAATAGTTGGTAAAAGCAAGCTGGCAAACAAATATAACTTCGTGGTAGATAGCGAAAGCGCTTATGAAATGCTAAACAGTAAAATGGAGGAAGCCGCCCAAAAAACTGCCGAAACTGAAGCCGAAAATAAATCTGCTAAAACAACTACTGCTAACAAAGAAGAGGGCTTTTTTGATAACCCCATGGTAAAAACTGCCGGCAGAACGGCTGCTAATTTAATAACCCGGAGTTTGTTGGGTGCATTAGGCCTTGGGGGCAGAAACAGAAGTAGAAGTAAAAAAAGTTGGTTTTAAACAGGGTTCTATTAATTTTTTTTAATCATACCAGAGCTATCAACCGATAGCTTTTTTTCTGCCTGTAAATGATT
>JBBSJX010000198.1:0-7336 GCA_038256825.1 Chitinophagales bacterium | reverse complement strand
ATGAGGCTTTACTTGCAGCTTGACCGACAACTGGCGGTTCGCACACTTATACTTTAGTAGTTATCTCATCCTTTTTTTATTAAGGATGATTAAAACAACCCATTAACACTGGGGAAATTTAATCAGAAGAATATGATCAAGGCTATAATCATTCACTTCATAACTGCAGCATAAAGTTATTTTGTACAAGAGTGCGACGCAACGATGTTGAACAAAGTATCAATTGCGCGGACCATCAAAATCATAATTGCAAATAAAACAATAATGATATCTGCGCTAAAATACTTACGCCTCAACCACCCGCGTTTTACTTAAAGCATCGTGTAGGGGCCTGCCAACAATGGGAATGAAAAATGGATCAATAAGAGTGAGCCTTAATATGGACCTTAAAAAAAACTGGAGTACCGATGGCCGTTGGCCGTCCTTGTTTCTTACACGCGACATGGTAAGAAACTTGCCGGGCGTTCTGCTAAACAATGTTTCGCAAATAAAATAATATGCAAACAGCGTTGCATAAAAAAACAGGTAATACTGGTAAGGTTCGTAATTATAGTAAATAACGTAAAACATATACCACTTAAATAATCCATAACCAATAAGGGATATGAGGATGGTATCACTTAAAAAATTCAACACACGTGTTCCTACTCCAACTTCATTCATATTAACTATTTGTTCCGCTAAGTTTATTTTAAATCAATGCATATTACCGCATCAAATACATTTTGCCATACCCCTTATTAAAGTATTGATCGGTATTTACTTTATCGCCATTGGCATCAATGGTTTTAAATTTATCGAGCGAAGCGCCATTTAAATTGGTGATCACCCTGAAGAGGTAAATTCCATTGGCAAGCTTTTGACCATACTGGTCAGTACCATCCCATTTATAATCGGTAATATTGCGGCCGATATGCAAATCGCCTAATTCGTTTTTAGTTATATCCTTAACAATTTTACCGGTTACCGTCATAATCTGGATATGCAAATTCTGCGGCACCTCGCTACCGGTTAGTGTAAACACAAAGGCGGTAGATGTAGTAAATGGATTGGGATAATTAAACATATTTGAGATCATAGGCTTGGTATAAACCTGGAACCTCACTTTATATTCTGCATTGCCGGCAGGGTTGCCGCTTTTATCTTTTCCCCGCACAATTAACTCATAAAAATCACCGTCGCTATCCAGTAAAAACGATGGCGAAAATTCGATGGTTGCTTCGTTTTTACCGGTACCTATTTCAGCAGGTATAAATCGTAAAGTATCTGAGCCAAACGAAAAACGCCTCATTGCCCCATTGTTACCGGGGTAGCGCACAAATACCGATACAAGCGAAGTATCGTCGAGAGCAAGAAACTTAGACTCATCTTTTAAAGTTATTCTTACTTTGGGGCGTGCCGAAACAATATCTCCATTTAAGATGTGAACTCCATCAAAAGTTACATCCATCAGCGGGTTATAACTATCGCCTTTTACAAAAAAGTTCTTGTACAAAAAGTTATTATTAAGGTATTGCTCCGGCTGATCCCTATTAGGGTTTACATCTAAAAACAAAGTATTGGAACCCGTTAAAGTTTTTGTATCAACCGCAATGCGAACGGATGCGGTATCACCCGGATTTAACTTCTTAAGCTTTGGAACAGCCAAAATAGTTGAAACATTATTCTGGTCGAATACTACCAGCTTTACTTTTATACTATCTGCAAAAGGGGCATCACTTATGTTTTTAAAAGCTATGGAAAAATTCTGCATTTCTCCATTTTCAAGAGTGTCTTTCGAAGTATATAATATGGATGGAGCCAGGGCACCTTCAGGCACTGGCTGGTATAAAACCCTCCAATACCTAAGCTGGTATGGTGTAAGGTGAACCGAGTCCATAGTGATCATCCTTAATTTTACATAAGGATACTGAGTTGCGCTAACTGCAGAAATATCAAAATCCTGTTGGGAAAGGTTCAGCCTGTAAAGGGAATCTTCCTGTCCATTTTCTTTTACACCCAGTACAGTTACATAAACCACATCGCCCGGCGTGGCTTCTGCATTGCCTCTCCACTTTACCTGTTTCCACGCAACCGCAGGGCCAAATTTTGGTGAAGTGATTACACCTGCTGTATCGGGCCCAGCAATATCTACCGAAAGAATAATAGCGTCCAATAAGCCGTCGCTCATTTTACTAACCGGAGCCAGGGTTTTATTGTCGTTTTTCTTATAAACAAAAGCAAAGGCACGAGGCTTATAAAACGAGTCGAGGCCGCTAAATCCCTGAGCTACCAGTTTATGGTACAATGTATTTCCAGCACCATACAAAGCTTCATCTGCCTTCCAATCGTTTACATATTTATTTATAGACACTTGCCACGATATAACATCTCTTACTACCACTATATAGCCATTGGGGATTGAATCCATAAACTTCATGGCGTTCAACCTTTGCGCAGGAGTACCAAATAAAAAGTCGAAATTATAATTTCTGTTGGGTTTGCAATCGCTGGCTGTGCTGCCATTTAAACCAACTCCATTAACTGTTTTATTTTTCCAGGGCTTAAAAGTAACCGGATCAAAAACATTAAATTGTATAACCGGGCCATCACATGCGCTGGCTATATAAGTGCTGCCGTTTAAACTAACAGAATAATCATTATCTGCTGCCGTTCCGCTTCTTTCGTAAATAGCATTGTAAATAGTAAGATTATTGAACACGTCTTTAAACTTCCATTTGCGCGAACTACTATCAATATATAACCGGTTTGTTGCTGACTTGGTATGCTGGTAAAAATGAGATTGATTATACCCTGCTGAACTTCCATTAAGGTAAACAAACGAGGCATTATTCCACCTGTAAGCACCAGACGTTGGCACCGGCGCAACCCTCCAATAATAAACCATACTATCAGTATAATTTACCCCCGGATCAAATTCAATAATACCACCCGCCGATGTTGCAGTACGGCTTACTTTAAAGGAAGAATTAAATAGTTCGGTTGTATCTATTTCCATTGCATACTGCCTGTTAGTACCTATTGGGTTCGCAGTGGAAGCCGTTAATTTTATGGCGGGCTTATAAACTATAGAATGATTATAAGGATAAACAGGTCTCAATTCATCTTCAAAAATATTAAAGGTTGCTGTAGCCGTATTGTTTAGCTCCGACAATTCAGTAAAACTATTATCATCATCAATGGAGACTATTATTTTGTTTTCTCCTTTATCTCTTGAACTTATAATAGGAACTTCAAGTGCAACCGAATCCATATAACGGATGGATTTTATTTTCTTATTAAATAAGAATTCTGTTGTACCATCCGGGTATTGGCGTTTAACCCTTACCAATAACGAATCGCCGGTAGCCTTACCAAGGTTGTACATATAAGCCTTAATGATAAATTTTTCATCTGCCACCGAAACTATGGTAGGATTGATGCGAACCTGTGACGTTTCAATTGCAAAATCCGGCAAAGGATGGCTGTTTACTTTTATAGCGGGATCGCCGTTTAAAGTACTTTGCTCAGCATGCATATAACCTTCAAAAGAGTACCCGTTGGCAATAAAATTTAAAGCCGCTTCCTGCATGTTTTCCCCAATTGATTTTCCATAGCGGGTAACACCAATTGACCTATACAATTGCCTTGTATAATTATCCAGGAAATACTCCAGCCCAAAGTGGGTACTGGCTATAAAAGCAATGGAACCTTTATCCTTAGCCAGAACAAATTTTTCGGAAAGGGTAGAAAGTAACGAAAAGCGGGAGGTATCAAATGCATACAAATTTCCTGCATTACAACCCAAAACAATAAACACCGGGTACTTACCTGTATTATTATAATTGGCGGGATCACTTAAATTATAATCGAGGGAAGTTGCAGACGAATGACCGAAATAAGTCAGGATGCTTATTCCTTTTTCAAAACTCTGTTCCATTGCACTGCTAACAATAGGGGTAACCGGCCCGGTGGATGTTTTATTAAAGTTGGCTACGGTTCCACCAAACAAGGTGTCTTTAATAATATTTTCAAACCCACGTAAATAACTGGTCAGCCTTAAATCCAATGGTAGATCATTACCCCCGGCCACGTGAACCACGTTCTTCATCCAGGCTTTATTTTCAATGGTTTGGTTTGTACTTGCCTGCGCCAGTTCATACTCCTTAACCTTTGAAAGGTAGCGTGAAATTTCATCCGGGGTTAAAACAGAAATACGCCCGATGGGTGTAGCAATAATGGGGTCCATTGTATTACTGGCCAACAAAACATCGCTTGCTGGATAACCCCATGTTGGTACCAGGTTCAATTTTTCCGCCTGTGGAAAACTGGCATAGCTTCTATAATCATCATAACTTAAACCATGGCCTATAATAAAGCTAAACTTAGGAGCGGTTGCAAAGTTAGTACGTGCAAACTTCAAAAAGTTTTTAATGCTTAATGGATGCTTTTTTACTCCATAAGCAAATTGGTCAACTAATTCATTAATATCATACACTTTGGCGTTAAAACTACCACCGACGCCCGATGCCCGGTACGCTCTAAAAAGCTCTACCTGATTAGCGCCATTAAATGGAACCATTAAAGTTGGGTGCGAAATAATCAGATAATTGCCCTGGTTGGCAGCTTGTTTATAATCAATAAAGTTTCTTCTTTCTAAAACAGGAATGCTTCGCATGTTAGCGGTGGCCTGGCTTACCAATACAAAATCGGCGGCAACTGCTAAAGCCGGCAACACAATTTTTACCAGGCCGGGGGTCGTAACATCTCCAACATATCTTTTATTATTGGTCAGATCGTACAAAACAGGAATGGAACCCCCACTATTAAAATTGCTTATTTCCAGGTAGCGACCTGTACCCGATGGAGCCAGGGTAAATGTAAAATTGGTTAACCCGCCAAAATTAAAAGTCCTGGGATAATTTAATTCCAAAAAGCCTATAACAATACGGTCGGTTATAGAGTTGCTGGCATTGGTAATTTTAAAATTTGCATTATTGGCTGCCAAAACCGACAGCGGAACATTGGGATTAGTTGTTACCACAGCCGCAAACCTCGATAAAGTAGAATCTTTAATACTGGTATTATTCAACTCAATTTTAAAATTTCTAAAATTAGGCGCGCTGCCCGCAATAGAAGCTTTAAAACTGGGGTTGGGTCCGCTGGAAGCAACGGCCAGGTTATTAAAACTCAGAACCAATGGAGATGCAGGATATATATCTTCACTCGACATCATTTCTCCTATATCGTACGAGCTGGAGTATAAATATTCTCCACCTGCGGGCGAAGCAAAACCACGGTGTACCCGGTTTACGAAATTGTTTCGCAACGAATGGATAAAATAAGGTTCCGCAGGTAAGGTATTTCCAGCCACATTATTAGCTGCATTTGCAAAACGCAGGTTATTCTCACCACTGTTAACAGTTAAAAAATAGGTTGACGAATCAGTTTGCAAACTCACTTTATCCGATAATTGCAGCTCGGGTGTACGGTAAAGGTTACGGTCCAATGTGCCATCATTCTGTAGTCCATAAAATTCAATGTATCCACCACCCAAAGGTCCTGTAGCCACACTTGTATAAACGGGAACTTGCTTACCATTACGCCACAACTGAAAATTTTGTGCGGGTTCATTTGCCAGCCCTGCTGCATTTAAATCGGTTGCCGTAATGCGGTAAACCCCCGACGTAGCAATTTTAAATTTGTAGTACGTTTTTGAAAAATCAATCCACTCATTGTTAAATTGCTGGCTATAACCCAGCAAGTAAACAACGCTTAATAGAATGGTGAGTGCAAATTTTTTCATACCTATTAATATCTTTTCCTGTTTGGTTACAGGCATTTGTTTTTCAATTATACATTGTTGTGTCACTCACTTGTACCGCAAAACCTACAGCAACAGCCACCTTTTATTTACCCAGGCAAGTATTGATTAACAACACAAACCTCCTTTTATTTTTCAGCCTTTATTAAATCAACCCTCAACGAAAAAATATGTGTATACAATGGATTGGATTGATTGGCCAGGTTGGTAAATGCATAATCTATCACCACATTTTTAAGTTTAAAGCCAGCACCAACACTGGGCTGGTAAATCCAAACCTTTTTTTGGTTTAAAGTATCGCCATCGGCCAATGCCTTTTGAAAATTAGAAATACCTGCCCTGAAAAAAAGGTTGTTCTGGTAATTGGCTTCCACGCCAATCCGCGGATCAATACTAATAGCTTTACTGCTAATTACCGTGTTGCGCTTGCCATCAAAAGTCAGGTCAAGGTTGGCCTCGGCTGCAAGGCTAAAATTTTGGTTGAAGGGAAAACTATACGAACCACCCAATATTAAACGCGGTGCCGTTAATTCGGTTGATTTTACCGGAATATCATTTTTTGTTAAGTAGAGCACTTCCTTTTCACGCTCATCAAATGTAAAAGACCATGCATTAAATGTGGTAGTAATATCGCGTGCAGCAGCCCCTAATTTCAACCGTTTATTCTGGTATTGTACACCTGCATCCAGGCCAAAACCCCAGGCCGTTGCAAAACTGCCCACCTTACGGTTTATCACTTTTACATTGCCACCAAAACTTAGTTTTTTATCTTCTTCATCAATCACTTTCTGAGCATACGACAATAAAAAGGCATAATCTGCTGATGAAAATGTGCGGATATTATTGTAGTTAACCGAACCATCTGGCTCAACTAAAAATAAAGTATTGGGTATATCATCCACTGCAAAACGCAAAATGGATAATGCTACCACCCTTCTTTCGTCGGATAAGGGGATTGCAAGACTACCATAATCGTATTTACCAATACCAGCAAAATATTCAGCATGCATCAAATGCACCGATGGATACTCTTTAATACCAACCAAACCGGCAGGGTTCCAATAACCTGCCGTTCCATCGTGGGTGCTGGCTACCTGGGCCCCACCCATTGCTAATCCCCGTGCTCCTGCTCCAATATTTAAAAATTCGTTAGAATATTTCCTGAATTGTGCATCAACCTGAAAAAAAGCCAAAACCGCAACAATACAAGCTGAAAGGTGTTTCAATTTCATGTAGAAAAGTTACTAACTATGATTTAATCGCAGTAAAAATCATTAAATAAACGCAGTTTACGATCTTTTAGTTTAAAGTAATTAAATCCACAGTTTAAATTCCTGAGTTTCAATACCTTTTAAAAAGGCCATAGGGGTTAATAACTCGTGTAGGCAAAAGTGTGTTCTTCTACAATCGCAGGTAATAAGCATGTTGCTATGAAAAACTACCTTTGAACCGAGCGTGGTTCTTCTACTATTTTAGGTAAACATGTTGCTATGAAAAACTGCCTTTGAACCGAGCGTGGTTCTTCTACTATTT
>JBBSJX010000197.1:0-7380 GCA_038256825.1 Chitinophagales bacterium | reverse complement strand
GGGTGTACAAAACCAGTTAAAAGAAAGATTGTTTAAAGCATATTATACCGAAGGTAAAAACCTGGGTCAAACCGAAACTTTAATACAATTAGCCAAAGAGGTTGGGATTGATCCTGCGGATTCAGGTAGAGTTTTAGAATCAGATGAATACCGTACGGAAGTTTTACGCGATCAATATACTTCGCAGCAGGTAGGTGTTCAGGGAGTTCCGTTTTATGTTTTCAACGATAAATATGCCGTATCAGGGGCACAAGCTCCGGAATTGTTTGCACAGGTTTTAGAAAAAGTTTGGGGAGAAGAGAAGCCGGTTTTGGTGAGTGAAGATGGCGTCGGTTTTTGTACTCCTGAAGGTGAATGTACTCTACCGGCCAACTAATTATTCAACAGCTTTTTTTTTGTGCTGAACTTTTAAGCAAATCATATTGTTACCATTATCTTATAAAATACAACTTATATGAAAGTACTAATGGTTTTAACTTCGCATAGCGAATTAGGAAATACAGGTAAAAAAACGGGTTTTTGGGTGGAAGAATTTGCCGCTCCGTATTATGTATTGACTGATGCAGGAGTAAATATTACTATTGCTTCCCCAAAAGGTGGACAGCCACCAATTGATCCTAAAAGCGAGGAACCAGATAGCCAGACCGAATCCACAAACCGTTTTTATAAAGACGAAGTTCTGAATGAAAAATTGTCTGAAACCAAGGTGTTGTCAACTGTTTCGGTAAACGACTTTGATGCAGTTTTTTACCCCGGCGGCCACGGCCCTATGTGGGATTTAAATAAAGATCAAGATTCTATTAAACTAATCGAAGATTTTTACGCAGCACAAAAACCGGTAGCGGCCGTTTGTCATGCGCCTGCCGCATTACTCAATGCAAAAAACGAGCAGGGCGAGCCATTGGTAAAAGGTAAAAATGTTACAGGTTTTACAAATACTGAAGAAGAAGCCGTTCAACTTACAGATGTCGTTCCCTACCTGTTGGAAGATGAATTGATAAGCAAAGGCGGTAATTATTCAAAAAAAGGTGATTGGGAAAGTTATGTGATTATTGATGGTCATTTGATTACAGGACAAAATCCTGCCTCGAGTGAAGAAGCGGCGCACAAACTTTTAGCCATGTTAAAAAAGTAATGGTTCATATATTTTTCTGGTCCTGGCTTTAGTATTTCAATTTACCATCGTTGCGTCGCACACTTGTACTTTTCACTATTAAGCAGCCAATAATTAAATTATAGTTCAAAATATAAATACCTGTGTTTACGGAATTACTTCATTCCGCCAAAACACAGGTATTTTATTTCCATAAAGTATTCCATCCCATATTTTGATCCTTCTCTGCCAAAACCCGATTGTTTAATGCCACCAAAAGGTGCTACCTCGCTTGAAATAAGGCCTTCGTTAATGCCCACCATTCCGTATTCCAACGCTTCGGCAACCCGCCAGCACCGGTTAAAATCCCGGGTGTAAAAATAAGAGGCTAAGCCAAATTCCGTATCGTTGGCCATCTTTATGGCTTCAGCTTCGTTATTAAATTTAAATATGGGAGCAACCGGCCCAAAAACTTCATCGCAGGCAATCAGCATATCTTTTGTAGCACCCGATAATACAGTTGGCTCAAAATACAAACCTTTTTTTCTTTGGCCTCCGGTGGTTATCTCAGCTCCTTTCTCTACTGCATCGCTTATGTGCTTTTCAACTTTTTCAAGTGCTTTTTCATTTATTAAAGGTCCAATCTGTACATCTTCATCCAGCACATCGCCTGTTTTTAAATCATTAACGGCTGAGGTAAATTTTTGTACAAAAGTATCATAAATGGTATCCTGCACTAAAATGCGGTTTACACAAACACAGGTTTGGCCGTTATGCCTGTACTTGCTAACCAATGCACCTTTTACCGCAGCATCCAGGTCAGCATCGTCAAAAACTATAAAGGGTGCGTTGCCACCCAACTCAAGCGACAACTTTTTTAAAGTTTTTGAGCATTGTTCCATTAAAATTTTGCCCACCCCTGTTGAGCCTGTAAAAGAGAGTTTACGCACTTTTTCGTTTTCACAAAGTTCTTTTCCAATTTCGCTGCTATTAGTGGAGGTAATGGTGTTATAAACTCCGGCAGGAAAACCAGCTTGCTGGGCAAGTACTGCTAAGGCCAAACCGGTAAGGGGCGTTTCGGAAGGCGACTTAACAATTACAGGGCAACCTGCAGCAAGGGCAGGCGCCACTTTTCGGGTTATCATAGCCAGGGGAAAATTCCAGGGTGTAATGGCGGCAGTAACACCTACCGGTTGTTTTATAACAACCATTCGTTTATCGTTGGTTGTCGAGGGAATTACATCGCCATAGGCACGCTTGGCTTCTTCGGCAAACCACTCAACAAAAGCAGCACCGTACGTTACTTCTCCTAAACTTTCCTTAATTACTTTTCCCGATTCAATGGTCATAATATGGGCCAGCTCCTCCTTGTGATCTACAATAAGATTGAACCAGGCTCGTAATAAATTTGATCGTTCTTTTGCGGTTAAAGCCCGGTACGCAAACCACGAAGCATCAGCTGCATCTATTGCTTTTATAACATCGTTGCGGTCCATGTCAGGAACATTGCCAATAACTTCCCCGGTGGCAGGGTTAGTAACCTGAAATGTTTTACCGCTGCATGCACCAACCCATTGGTTGTTTATAAATGCCTTCGATTGTAATAAGTTAGCTTTCATTTTACGTATGGTTTAAAAATTAAGAACAGGTTGCAAAGATTGAAATTATTCTACCAGAAAGCAAAAGAGATGTGACGTGCGTATTTTATAGCCGCCCAAAGTTTTGCCGATGAACGAAATGCGAACCGTAGAAAGTCTGTCAAAACTGCAACGATGTTGCTGATTGAACAAATGCGGCATCCATTTTTAAGTTATTCACTTTAGGATTTACCAGGTCCGTTTCCCAATACCCGGTTCGTGCTACTCTTAATGTTTGATTTGCCTTTCCGTTAATGTTTAGCCCACTTATAGAAACCACATTGCTACCCGTAAGCGCATCATAACCATATTTGTTCCATGCATTATAAGCAATATTATTTTCACCTTGCAGTTGATTATATGCTGGGTTGGCACTCTTTAAATTATTAGGGTTTTGATCGGTCTGGTTATTTGACCGCCAATCCGTTCCCTGCATAAAACCGGCATTAATTTTAATTGCAAATTTGTTGTTACAGGCTTGCTTACCAATAGTAAATTAAGAACCATGTTTAAAGTAATCTTTTGTTGAAAAATGTTTTTGGTTAATGGGGCAAGCAATAATTAATAGCAGCTATTTATTAATAGTCTACTAAATTGGTAGACAAATGTAATTGGATAATGTAATGCAAAAACAGCAATGCTTAATCTTAATCACTTTTTAAGGCTAAGCCTTACTTGGCTACTGTAAAAAATAAAATGGTTGAAAGGAGAGTAGTATTAAAGAAGAAGATTTTATAACAAGCATTTGATTAAAATGAGGCATTGTTGTGTCACTCCCTTGTACAGGTGGTTTTTATGGGAGCAGTAAAATTTGAGCAACACAAAAGTAGGTAAACCATAATATGTTTATGGTAGTCTCAGGGTGATTGCAAGCTTGTTCTATCCAGACACAATTAAGTAAATGCAATAGATTAATGTAGTTTAGAAATCACATTCCACATGGTATTCATACTGGTGAGTATTACAAAAGCGCCAACAATTACAAACATAGTTTTCAAGGGTAATTTACCAACCAGTTTTGCAGCAATGGGAGCAGCAATTAAACCACCAATAATTAATCCGGCAACATCCAGAAGTGGAATACTTTTTAGCAGGATAAAAAAGGTAATGGAGCTGATAAACACTACAAAGAATTCAGCCAGGCATACAGAGCCAATAACATAACGCGCCGATCTTCTTTTAGACATTAAAGTACTGGTTACAAGCGTACCCCATCCGCCTCCGGCAAAGGCATCTAAAAAGCCACCGGCCGAAGCAAGCCATCCCACCCGTTTAACTTTATCCTGGTAATTTTTTTTCTTAAACGCTTTGCGCAATATAAAAAAGCCGAGGTATAAGGTGTAAATCGAAAGAGGTATTCTGACATACGATGCATAACGTTGCCCATAGTACGATAACGAAGCCCCAATGATGGCCCCAATCATACCCGGAATTACCAGTGCTTTAAAAAGTTTTTTATTAATGTTACCAAACCTGTGGTGGCTATAGCCGGAAACGCCGCTTGAAAATACCCTCGCAGAGTGTACCCGGCTACTTACAATTGCAGGATTAACTCCCTGGGCTAATAAAAAAGTTGTGGATATAGTGCCGTAACCCATTCCTAACGATCCATCAACCATTTGCGCAAAAAAACCAGTTAGCAGCATTAATAAAAAAGTGCGGGTGTCAATATAATCCGGAATAGTTCGTACGCCCTCCACCACTTTTTCAAGCGATATATAAGTGAGTAAGGCATGGCCTAATATCATGAAAAAAAATGCAAACAGACAAAATTTTACAATCTGGGTCCACTTTTTCCCTTCGGGCAATGTCACCGTTTCCAAAGTTTGATTTTTGGCTATTAAAACCGTTTCCAGGTTTTCCTGCTCAACGGATAATAACCTGGTTACTTCATCCAGCTTTTTTACCTTATTGGCAAAATCACCTTCCAGTTTTTGCCTGATGGCCTGCATATTATCGAGAAGGCCATCTATTTCATCAGGAATAATTTCGTTTAATTGTTCTTTAAGGCGCTTAGCAATGGTGGGTGATTTTCCATTGGTGGAAATCGCAATTTTAAGGTTGCCTTTTTTTACAATAGAGCTTAAGTAAAAATCGCAGAGTAAAGGTTGATCGGCTACGTTAACAAGCTTGTGATTTCTTTTAGCAATGGCATGAATTTCGGAACTGGCTGCCCGGTCGTTTATACCTACAATCACCAGGTCGCTTCCTGCTAAATCGCTTTCATTAAAAGCACGTTCAATCAATAAAACATTATCATAAGCCTGGGCAAGGTCTTTAATTTCGGTACTGATGGTAGTAGCTACTAAAGTAATTTTTGCAGCGGGAGAATTATTAATAACCGCACTCAATTTTTCCATTCCCACATAACCTCCACCAACAATTAAAACAGCAAGCTTCTCCAGTTTAAAAAATACCGGAAACAGGTTGTTCACTTCCTTTTGCTGAAGGGGAACTTCGTTACTTAATTTGTTTAGTGTTATCTCCTCCATATCGCCCGGGTTGTCGTCAAAAAAAAAAGATGCTTTTATAATTTGAGGTACTAATTATTTTTGGGTTGGTTAGCTTCACTAAAACTACTCGCAGTACGTTGCAGTGGTATTGAGTTTAAATAGTTTTTATGCGCAAAATCTCCAAAGCTTTCGCCATTGGTTTTGCCTTTTTTATAAGCGCTGAACAAGCTGTCTAATTCTGCAAGTATTTGCGTCTCGTCCAGGCTTTCCTTGTATAGTTTATTCAATCGTTCGCCAATTCTATCGCCGCCTATGTGCAGATTGTATTTTCCCAGTCCTGTTCCTACAAAACCAATTTCAGCAGCAAACGGCCTGGCGCAACCATTGGGGCAGCCAGTCATACGCATAACAATTCCATCGTTATCCAATCCATATTTTAAAAGTATTGGCTCCACCTTAGTTATAAATGATGGCATATAGCGCTGGGCTTCGGCCAAAGCCAAAGGGCAAGTGTTTAGCGCCACACAAGCCATAGCATTTTTACGGATAGCGGTTGCATTCTCTGTATGTTGATCAATTGAAAAGCGGGCTAAAATCTCATCTATCGCCGCTTTGTCATCGGGATTAACATCACCAATAATCATGTTTTGGTTACAGGTAAAAATAAAATTGGCTTTACCTGTTTGTGCTACTTCATACAGCGCCGATTTTAAAGAAAGTTTTTCATCATCCAGCACCCTGCCATTTTCAATAAAAACGGTGTAATGCCAGTTGCCTTTATGGTCCTGCTGCCAGCCATAATAATCGTGGCGACTGTCAAATTTATAAGGCTTTGCTTCCTCCAGTTTAAAACCTGTGCGTTTGGCCAGTTCTTCCTTCCAAAAGTCAAGACCCAGCCGGTCAACTGTATATTTTAGGCGGGCCAGTTTACGGTCGCTACGGTTACCAAAATCACGTTGTATGGTTAGAATTTCGTAAACGGCCTTTAGCACTTTTTCTTTGGTGTCAGCAAAACCTATTACCGATGCCAGGCGTGCATAATTATCAGCATTACCATGCGTGGCCGACATACCGCCGCCAATGGCAATATTGAATCCTTTCAGTTGGTCGTTTTCAATAATTGCAATTAATCCTACATCGTTGGTTAATACATCCACATCGTTATTAGGCGGTATGGCTATAGCAATTTTAAATTTGCGTGGCATATACCGGTCCTGGTACAAGGGATCCTCTTCCGATTTACGGTCAGCCAGTTTTTCTTCATCCAGCCATATTTCGTAATAAGCATGGGTTTTGGGTAGCAGCAATTCATCTATGGCTGTGGCATAGGAAAACACTTCCTCATGCACCTTTGATTGTATGGGATTTGAAGTACACAAAACATTACGGTTAATATCGCCGCAGGTGGCCAGCGTGGTTAATTTGGCTTCGTTAAAAGCTTTTAAAACCGGCTTTACGTTAGATTTTAGTACGCCATGCAATTGGATAGTTTGGCGGGTAGTAATCTTAATAACTCCTGTTGAATTTTCACCAGCTATATCATGCAGGTCCATCCATTGTTGTGGCGAAATAAAGCCACCGGGCAGGCGCAGCCTTATCATAAACGAATACAAACGTTCCAGCTTTTTCTCAGCCCTTTCATCCCTGCGGTCGCGGTCGTCCTGCACATACATTCCATGAAAACGAACCAACGCAACATCATCTTCAAAAATATTGCCGGTCACTTCGTTTTTCAGGCTCTCTGCAAGGGTTCCCCTTAGGTTGTCGCTCGATTGTTTTATTCTTTCTGTTGATGATAAATTTGCGGTCTGCTCTGCCATTTTATTGCTATTTGTTTGTAATGTTCATCGCTTGTTTGGGCAAGCGGTGTAAACAATGTTTTTTATTTTTTGGTACCGGGCTTTGGTTATTTAATGAGGCTTTACTTGCGTCGCACTCTTGTACCAACTGTGTGTACTCATCTTTTTTTGTTTTTTCTTTTTGCTCAGTAAGCGCACCCTGTTTATAGAAAATATTCAATAAAGATTATTCAAGCTCCGAAGGTGCTTCCTGATTATTTAATGATAGGTGGCACCTACGGAGCCGAAGAACTTCAATTTCAGGTTCACTACAAACAGGATACTCCTCTGGAGCAATAGCCGGTTTCTATTTATCAAATTTAAAAATCTGAACCTCAAACATTTGTGTACACACTTAG
>JBBSJX010000196.1:0-7398 GCA_038256825.1 Chitinophagales bacterium | reverse complement strand
TCTTTTTTTGTTTTTTCTTTTTGCTCAGTAAGCGCACCCTGTTTATAGAAAATATTCAATAAAGATTATTCAAGCTCCGTAGGTGCTTCCTTATTACTCAACTTTAGGTGGCACCTACGGAGCCGAAGAACTTCAATTTCAGGTTCACTACAAACAGGATGCTCCTCTGGAGCAATAGCCGGTTTCTATTTATCAAATTTAAAAATCTGAACCTCAAACATTTGTGTACACACTTAGTTATTGTACGATACAGCTTTACTCAACTTTTTTAATATGGTTTTTATAGCTCATTTTATTAATTAATGTACAGGTGAGTTAACTGCTGGTAGTCGGTCAGGCTACAACGATTTTGAGTAAAATGAAATGTTTGTTTCTAAAAATTTTTTCCACCCCACTAATACACATCTCTTAAAAATCTTTCATCTTCTTTTAATTGCTCAATAAACTGCACCGCCTCTTCAATAGTATTGTTTCCAAACTTTGCCACTATTTGCAGTAAGGTGTCTTCCACATCGCTACTCATTGGGTCCTTTGCGCCGCATATATAAATGGATGCACCATTCAATAACCAATCATATAATTCTTTACCATGCTTTAGCATTTTGTGCTGCACATATACTTTTTCTTTTTGGTCCCTCGAAAAGGCAACATTCAATTTTGTTAAGGTGCCCGTCTCCATCCAGTTTTGTAATTCGGTCTGGTATAAAAAGTCGGTAACAAAATGCTGGTCGCCAAAAAACAGCCAGTTTTTACCAGTGGCACCGGTTGCATCCCTATGCGCCAAAAACGAACGGAATGGAGCGATACCGGTTCCGGGGCCAATCATAATAATGTCTTTGTCATCGGCCGGTAACCTGAACTGGGTATTTTTGTGGATATAAAATTCCAGTTCATTATCAATTTTTGCCTGCGATAAATAATCGGAACAAAGGCCACACTTCCACTCATCGTTTACATGAAATTTATCTCTTGCAACTGTTAAATGCACCTCGCCACTATGCGCCTCGGGCGACGATGCAATGGAATACAGCCGCGGTGCAATGGGTTCTAAAATTTCAATTAATTGCTCAAACTGTAAATTGTTTTGCAGTGGGTAAATGCGCAGTAAATCCAGCAAGCCTATTTTAGTGGGTGGTATGTTCTGGCCTACCAGCTCGGAGTATTTGCGCACAACCCTTTCCGGTAAAAAAAAGATATTCAGTTTCTTTTTTAACAGGTGAAAAGCCGTTACTTCCTCGTTTCTAAAATTGAAGGTTTGGTCTTTATCCAATCCCAGCAATTCCACTATCGGCTCTACAACGTGCAAGGGATTTTCAGGAATGATGCCTAATGAATCGCCGGGTAAATAATCAATGTCTTCCGCAGCAATTTCAATATGATGGGTTTCTTTTATTGAACCCCGGTCGTTTAAATTTATGTTGGTAAGTAAGGCTCCTTTGTAGATTTTTCGTCCAGTCGATTTTTTTTGAATAGCTGGGGTGGCAATTGCAGGTGCAACAGTTGTTTGTCCGGGTGTTACTAATTCTTTCAGCAATTGGTTAAACCATCCGTCGGCTTCAACGGCATAATCCACATCGCACTTTTGAATGGGCAATAATCGTTTGCCACCCAATTTTTCTAATTGGGCATCCACATCGGAACCGGCAGTGCAAAACAAAGGATATGAAGTGTCGCCTAATGCCAGAACGCCGTACTTTAACTTGTCAAGCTTAAAGCCATTGCTGTGAATGTGGTCGTAAAACTTTTTTGCGGCTGCAGGTGGTTCACCTTCGCCATGCGTGCTGATGAGCGAAATAAAATATTCTTCCTTTGGCAAATCGTTTAAACGGTACTGGTCTAAACTAACCACCTTGGCATTAATACCTGCTTTTTTTGCTTTGGCTGCAAAATCTACCGCCAGCTTTTTTGAATTGCCGGTTTCGGTACCATAGGTGATGGTAATTTTATTTACCAAAGGTTTTAAAGTAGTAGCCTCCTGCTGTGGTAAAATTTCGTTTGCAAGTATGCCCGACAGGTAACCATTGATCCAAATGAGTTCCTCCTTGCTGGCCATTGCAACCAGTTGCTTTAAGGCATTAAATTTTTCAGTTGATAATATGCTCATTGTTGTTCAGTTCAAAATTTTTACAACACCGGTTTAAGTGTTTTTTAAGTTGATATCAGGCCCGTAAAACTTCCTGGTTATTAGCAGGATTTCTTTTTTCTACGACTTTAAAATATTCAGTATCATTTTCAGTTTCGGTCCGCCATTTATACTGTTCATGTAAGGCCACTACCTTACCTATAATTACCAGGCTGGGCGACCGGAAAGTTTTACCTGCCAGCTCTTTTTCATAATTATATAAGTTGCAGATATGGGTTTGCTGAAAGGGTGTTGTAGCCTGCTCAATTACTGCTAAAAGTTTAGCCGGATCAATATTGTTTTTTACAAGGTTAGCCACTACACCGCCCAATGTTTCGGACGACATATAGAATACCAATGTGTCGTTTGAGTTGGCCAGTTCGCGCCAATAATCAGGGCCCACTACATCGGATTTGTAAAAGGTAAGCAGCCGCACAGCAGTACTGTAGCCACGGGCCGTTAAGGGAATGCCTGCATAACTTGCGGCACCTAATGCTGCGGTTACACCCGGTACAATTTCATAGGATATATTATTTTCAACAAGGGTTTCCAATTCATCTAAAATGTTGGAAAAGATGGAAACATCACCACCTTTTAGGCGAACAACCAGTTTGCCTTCGGCTGCAAATAATACCAGCAACTCGTTTATAGTTGCCTGCGGCGTTGAATTGCCCCGGCGACATTGTTTGCCTACATAAATAATTTCGGCGTTAGGGTTTACAAATTCATCCAGGATGGTTTTGCTAACCAACCTATCGGTTAACACTACATCGGCCTGCTGCAGGTAGCGCAGGGTTTTAAGTGTGATCAGTTCGGGATCGCCCGGGCCTGCTGCTGCTAATATTACTTTGCCGGTAAAAGACATAATTGACAGATTTTGTTAACTAATTGGCTGTTTATATTTTTTATGGCAAGCAATCGTTATGATAATATGAAGTGTTGCATATTGAACTAACAGTACAAGAGTGCGACGCAACGATGTTTAATTATTGATCGAAACCCTGGTACCAAAAATTTTATTGAATCATACAGGCACCTACTGTTACTAAACTGGTTTCATCAATTAATATGGCACCGCCGTTGGTCCGTAGTTTTGTATACGAATCGAACGGTATGGGTGATGCTGTTTTTATAGTGGCCTTTACAATATCGTTTAGTTGTGCTGTGGTGGTACCAAAATCTTTTTGCAACGAGTTTACATCCAGGCGATATTCAATTTCCTTGATCACTGTTTTTACCACTTTGCTGTTAATCTGCAATAAGTATTTATTGCCAACTACTAAGGGCCGGGTTGCCATCCAGCAAAGCAATACATCCAATTGCTGTTCCAGTTGTGGTTGGTTGTTAGGGTGTACAATTACATCGCCACGGCTAATGTCCAGGTCTTCTGCCAAATGCAGCACCACGCTTTGCGGGGCATAAGCTTCTTCCACTTCCTTGCCTGCGATTTCAATAGCTTTTATGGTGCTTTGCAATCCTGAAGGTTGTACCACCACCTTCTCGCCCTTGCGATAAACTCCGCTGTTTATTTTGCCTGCATAGCCACGATAATCATGATGCTCCGGGGTTTGAGGACGGATAACGTATTGAACCGGGAAGCGTGCATCCGTATGATTTACATCATCCATCACTTCCACTTCTTCTAAAATTTTAAGCAAAGGTTTGCCCTCGTACCACGATAATTTAGCGGTATTGTCAACAATATTATCGCCCTTTAAAGCGCTGATGGGTATGTAGGTAACTTCTTTTAAATCCAAAGATTTTGCTACCTCAGCAAATTCAATCACAATGTTGTTGTACACATCCTGCGAATAATTTACGAGGTCCATTTTATTAATGGCCACTATAACATGCGGCATTTGCAGCAGCGATGCAATCATTGAATGGCGGCGGGTTTGCTCAACCACGCCACTGCGGGCATCTATTAAAATAATGATGAGATCGGAGTTGCTGGCGCCTGTAACCATGTTGCGGGTATATTGGATATGGCCCGGTGCATCGGCAATAATAAACTTACGGATAGGGGTTGAAAAATATTTGTAAGCAACATCAATAGTAATCCCCTGTTCCCTTTCGGCCCGAAGCCCATCGGTTAAAAGCGCCAGGTCAATTTCACCATCTTCTTTATTGCGGCTTTGCTTTTCAATGGCCTCCATCTGGTCTATCAGTATAGATTTGCTGTCGTACAACAACCTTCCTATTAAGGTGCTTTTACCGTCGTCCACACTTCCGGCCGTTATAAATCGTAGTAAATCCATTGTAAGAGTTATGAGTTATGAGTGGTAAGTTGTAAGTGATAAGTTGTAAGTGATGAGTTGTAAGTGATGAGTTATGAGTTGTAAGAGATGTGATGAGTTATGAGTTGTAAGTTATAAGTGATAAGTGATGCGTGATATGCTCAACTTTATACCTTCATTTTTTACTTTTTACTTTTTAATTTTACCTTCTAAAAATACCCGTTCTTTTTACGGTCTTCCATTGCTGCTTCCGATACGCGGTCGTCAATTCTTGTTTCGCCGCGTTCGCTGGTTTTAGTAGCAATAATTTCTTTAATAATATCATCTATGTGAGTGGCATCGGATTCAACTGCTGCGGTACAGGTCATGTCGCCAACGGTGCGATAGCGAACGCGTTTTGTTACTACTTTGTCTCCCTCATCAAGGCGTATAAATTCAGATATGGCAACCAGTTGGTTTTCAAATTCCAGTACTTCCCTGTCGTGGGCAAAGTAGATAGAAGGCAGTGCAATATTTTCGCGGCGTATATAATTCCACACGTCCAGTTCGGTCCAGTTGCTAATGGGGAAGGCACGTACATTTTCGCCTTTGTGTATCCTGCCATTATATGTGCTCCATAACTCGGGGCGTTGCAGTTTAGGATCCCATTGCCCAAATTCATCTCTTACCGAAAATATTCTTTCTTTAGCCCTGGCTTTCTCTTCATCTCTGCGTGCACCACCAATACATGCATCAAAACCAAACTCTTCAATAACATCTAACAGCGTATGGGTTTGCAGTGCATTGCGGCTGGCAAATTTGCCACCCTGTTCTGTCAGGCCTTTTGCTTTAATAGTATCTTCAACTTTACGAACAATGAGTTTTTCACCTAATTCATCCACCAGTTTATCTCTAAATTCCAATGCTTCGGGAAAGTTGTGACCAGTATCAATATGTACCAGGGGGAAAGGAAATTTTCCGGGCCTGAATGCTTTTAAAGCCAGGTGTACCAAAGTGATTGAATCTTTTCCACCAGAGAACAATAAAGCAGGGCGCTCAAACTGGCCAGCCACTTCTCTAAAAATGTGAATGGATTCGGATTCTAATTCGTCTAAATAATCAAACTTATATTGGCTCATTTGTTGCTAAAATTTATGCTTGTTGTAATTTTTCTGCATCGGTTGGAAGATGAACATGCAGGCCACATTCTTTTTTACTTGCATCTTCCCACCACCAGCGCCCGGCCCTGAAATCCTGTCCGGGTTGTACCGCACGGGTGCAGGGCGCACAACCAATGCTTATAAAACCCCTGTCGTGTAAAATATTGTAGGGTATATTATGGGTGGTTATAAAATCTTTTACTTCTTCGGTAGTCCAGTGGAGTAAAGGGTGGTATTTGATAACCTGGTTGGTTTCATCCCATTCAATTGATTGCAGGTCGTGTCTGTCGGGCGAATGTTCGGCGCGTAGGCCGGTTACCCAAACCTGGTTGCCTTGCAGGGCCCTTCTAAGTGGTTCCACTTTTCTAATGAAGCAACAACCTTTGCGGTTGTCAACAGATTCGTAAAAGGAGTTGGGGCCTTTTTCGGTAACAAATTCCTGAATGGCTTTTGCCTCAGGATAAAAGGCTTTTACATGGATATTGTATTTTTCGTTGGTTCTGCTCCAAACCGAATAGGTTTCAGGAAAAAGCCTGCCTGTATCTAATGTAAAAATGCTGATGGGAATATTTTCGGAAAGTATGAGGTGGGTGATTACCTGGTCTTCAAAACTAAAGCTGGATGAAAAAGTTGTTTTGCCCGGAAAATGTGTAGCAAACGCGTCTAGCACTTCCGAAATGGAAAGGTTTTCAAACTTGCCGGTTAACTGCCCAATAATATCTTTTTTATTTTCAGCCATAATTGTGCTCGCTTAGAAAAAAATGTTCGGCGAAACTAATGCAGAATTATTATCCTACCAAATTGATAGGGTAAATAGCAAAATAAAATTTTAGTATTGGTTAATATTGAATAAGTAACGGAGAGATTAGTTGGTTAAACGAACATCCCAGAGACAGTGAAGAGGGTTATATGGAAATGGTTGGTATAACGGACCATGAATTAACATGGATAGGGAAAAAGCAGGCCAGGCTTTGTATTAAGATTGGCCCGCTTACATGTTAATAGAAGAATTGTTCCTTTACAATTTTGCCATCTTTTACTTCGTACACAACTATTTCGTCCATTTTTACCCTACCCGCTCCTTTCATGGTTACATCCATTCCCATAGCCACACTAAAATGATTGCCACCTATTACAGGGTCAGTACAATATCCACCATGCATTTCTTCTACCATTCTTCCAAAATCCTGGCCTTTTTTCTTGATTTCTTCCAGGTTGCTGGCATTTTTCATTCCCTGGCCTGATTCTACAGCGTGGGCAGGTTCAATACTTTTGGCATCGGTTGAAAACAATTCATCCTGAATTTTACCCCAGTCATTTTCTTTTACCAGCTGGTTATACTTTTCAGCTACTTGTTGAGTTGTCATAATTTAAGTGTTTGGTTTACTACAAAAGTTAAGTTTTTTATACAGTAATCATAATTTTTAAAACGACTTTATATTTTACATAGTTTAATGGTTTTCAACAAGAAACAGGGCTACGTTTTTTAATGATTAACTTGCAGGCAATATTAATAACGTGTGTAATGAGTGAAAATGTAAGGAAACCACATTACCTGTGGAGTGTTTTTAATAACCGTTGCCCCCGGTGCCGCGAAGGAAAATTGTTTGTAAGCGATAAGCCTTACAATTTAAAAACTACGGTTAAAATGTATGAAGCCTGCCCCGTTTGCGGCCAGCTAACCGAAATTGAAGTAGGTTTTTATTATGGTACCAGTTATGTTAGCTATGCTATTACGGTTGCAGTAAGTGTAGCAACTTTTGTTGCGTGGTGGGTTATACTGGGTTTTTCGGTAAAGGATAACAGCATTTTTTACTGGCTAGGTTTTAATGCATTTTTACTGATTGTGTTCCAACCTTTTTTTATGCGTTTTTCGAGAACCTTATGGTTGAGCTGGTTT
>JBBSJX010000195.1:0-7402 GCA_038256825.1 Chitinophagales bacterium | reverse complement strand
GCGATTCTTTTTCTTCATTCCACTTTCAACCATACTTTGTACAGCCAGCTTTGAGGTAAACCGCTCATCTACCTTAACAATGGGAATGCCTGGAAAAACTTTTACAAACCGGTTTATAAACGCCTGCACTAAAGCGGTAGCATGCGTATCGCTATCGTCAAGGTTGGTAGGATGCCCGATAATTACCTTTTCAACGGCCTCTTTTTTAAAATATTCGGTCAAAAAATTTTCAAGGTCTTTTGTATGGATGCCCGTTAACCCCGTAGCAATAATTTTTAAAGGGTCGGTAACCGCAATTCCCGTTCTTTTCGATCCATAATCTATTGATAGAATTCTTGGCATTTATAGGGTTTAGGTAGTAAACAGTTAAAAACAAAATTGATAATGCAATATTTTATTTTGGAAACCGGCACCTGTTTTTCATGGCTTCATCGTTGTGTCACTCACTTGTACTGCTGTACAAACATCATCGTTACACAACAACTTAATCAGGCTTTAAATAGCAGATCGGCAATTACAAATATGGCAAAAACCACGCTTGCAATACCATTGGCTGTCATAAAAGCAATATTTACCCTGCGCAGGTCGCTAGGTTTTACAATGGAGTGCTGATAAAAAAGCATTCCGCAAAAAACGGCTACTCCTATCCAATAGAACCAACCAAAATCACCATAAATACCCGCAGCAATTATAAAGGAGGCGCAAAAAATATGCAGCACCTCCGAAACATGTAAGGCTTTGGGCTTGCCTATCCAGGCGGGAATGGAGTACAATTGCTTTGATTTATCAAAATCTTCATCCTGCAACGAATAAATAATATCGAAACCACTAACCCAAAATAAAACAGAGAAAGAAAACAATAAAGGCAAAAGATCGAATACCCCTGTTACTGCCAGGTAGGCACCAATAGGTGCAAGGGCCAAACCAATTCCTAAAATAATATGACAGAAGGCTGTAAACCGTTTAGTATAACTGTAACCTAATACAATAGCCAAAGCAACAGGAGACAATAAGAAACAAATGGTGTTAATAAAATAAGTTGCCGTAATAAAAATTAACGAATTAAAAATTGTAAACAGTAAAGCATTCCTGGGTGTAATAATTCCCTTAGGAATTTCCCTTATCGCCGTACGGGGATTGAGCGCATCCCATTCCCTATCGAGGTAACGGTTAAAAGCCATAGCAGCACTGCGCGCTGTAACCATGCAAACTAACACAAGGAAAAATTTAAAAGCCAAAACTTTAAATGACAGGTTACTTAAGCTACTACCTATAATATCCGTGGTTAAAAAAAGATGGGATTTATAAATTGAAAGAAAAAAACCAATCAGTGCAAAAGGAAGCGCAAAAATGGTATGACTGAATTTTACAAGTGACAGGTAATTTTTTACTGAGGACATTTAAGATGAAATTTTGCTTCGCAAAGTTAGGTACTAACTTAACAATGACTTCACCAAAGGTTATACCAGCAGAAGTGTGCCAAACGCCGTTAGTCGGTTAAACTGCAACGGCTGCTGAAAATGGTTTTATCGGCCGGCTCACAAAAAAATAAAAAAGTAATTATTTAATACCTGCTTCTTTACGACGTTTCAGCTCTTTTTCAATTAAATTTAATTCGCGAGTAGTTTGGCCACTTACACTTTTATTTTCCTGTGCCCGACGCATTAAATAAGGAATAACATCGTTAATAGGTCCAAAAGGAAGGTATTTACTTACGGAAAAACCTGCTTTGGCCAGGTTGTAGGTAATATTATCGCTCATCCCGTACAACTGCGAAAAATGAATGTGCTTATGGTTAAAGGGCAGCCCCTTCTGTTCAATTAGTTTGGCTGCTATAAAATTACTTTCTTCATTA
Organism: Chitinophagales bacterium; assembly: GCA_038256825.1. Lineage (GTDB taxonomy): Bacteria > Bacteroidota > Bacteroidia > Chitinophagales > Chitinophagaceae > Segetibacter. The sequence goes on along the minus strand of JBBSJX010000195.1, from coordinate 5,547 downwards.
TGGGTAGCAATTATTACGGCGGTGCCCTCTATATGCTCAATACAAAATGCAACAGCAGCATTAAAATCCTGATCGCTGGCTTGTTTATTTGGCTGAATGGGCGAAGGATACCCTTTGCTTGCAGCACGAGACCGCTCCTTTTCCATATAGGCTCCCCTTACTAATTTTACACCCAGCATAAATTTATGTTGTTGGGCAATACGGTGCGACATCTGCAAAAAATGTAGCCTATCGGTGCGGTAAAGTTGAATAGTGTTGTAAACGATTACCCTTTCAGTATTAAATTCCTCCATCATTTCGATGGTTAAACGGTCAACGGGGTCCTGTATCCAACTCTCTTCTGCATCAATCAATACACCTACATTATTATCGGCAGCAGCCTCGCAAATGTGATACATGCGCTCCCTTACACGCTCCCATTCTTCAGCCTCGGCCTCATTATCGTGCACACCTGAACGAATGCGTGGCGCTTCATTTAACCGTTGTAATAAACCAAAACGGGCAATGCCGGTAACCTTTACACTAATAAAAGGTATGTTGGTTTTGGTAGCGGCATATTTTATAACCTTTATAAATTCTTCGGCTGTATGATCAAAGCTATCTTCACCCTGTTTTCCTTCAACCCCATAATCCAGAATAACCTGCACACCATAATTATTAAGCATATCGCTTACTTCCGCTGTTTGCGGCAAGGTTTCGCCCCCAACAAACTGTTGAAAAATGGTTTTACGCATCATACCCTTTACAGGTAAACCTAATTTAATAGCAAGCGGTGAAAGCCTAACACCTAACTGAATTAAAACAGGATTTGCCATGGTTTTAAATAAAAACCTGGCCATTTTTAATTGCTTATTTGTTTTATAGGCAAACGCATTTTCAGTATTGTCGAAGGAAATATTCATAAATGCAAATTCAGTGCGAATATCGGTAGACCTTAGAGAAGTAAAAAATTTGTATAGGTTATCACATAAATAAAAATAAAGTCTACTAATATAAACAGGTGCTATTACTAATCTTTGAATATCAATTTCAATAACGCATTCCTATACCTTTGCCAAAATTTTAAAAATGGAAGGGAAAAAAGCCAGTGTAAGTTTTACCATCATGAATGAAATTGTTTTGCCAAATGATACCAATACTTTTGGCAACCTTATGGGCGGCAGGTTAATGTATTGGATGGATATTGCAGCAGGCATCGCTTCGGGCAAACACTGTAATTTTCCCAGCATGACGGCTAGCGTAGACAACCTGAGCTTTAAAAATCCTATTAAACTGGGTAACGTGGTGCATATTGAAGCCAAGGTTAGCAGGGCTTTTACCACCTCGATGGAAATACATATAAAAGTTTGGGGAGAAGATTTATTGCACCAATATACATACGAAAGCAATGAAGCTTATTTTACGTTTGTGGCACTGGACCCAACCGGTAAACCCCGGCCCGTACCTGCACTCATACCCGAAACGGAAGAAGAAAAACGAACTTATGACGGCGCTTTACGAAGAAGGCAGTTGCGCCTGATACTTGCAGGAAAAATGAAACCTGATGATGCAAACGAATTAAAGGCACTATTTATGAACCCTTCTACTTTTTAATTATAAATTCAAATGCTCTCTGAGGGTTTGGCTTTATTTAATTGGTGATGGCCACCTTTTAGCATAAAGCGTTTGCTTTGCTCAATGGCGTCCATTACCTGTTCTAATATTTCATCGTTGGATTGGTTGTAATCAATCACCATGGGCTCTTTAAACCTTACAGTTAACAGGGTACCTTTCTTTTTAAAGGAAAGTCCTTTTTTGGTGAATGCACGCCAAAACCCATTAATTACTATAGGAACCACAATGGGATGATTTTTTTTGATAATAAACGAAGTACCCTTGCGGCCCGGGGCAAATGGCTTTGTTGTACCCTGCGGAAAAGTAATAATCCAACTACCTTTTAAGGCATCTGTTATTTTACGGGTATCCGATGGATCGAGGCCGCGGCGTACTTCTGTAGCTTCCTTACGCCAGGTTCTTTTAACTGTAAGCGCACCTGCCAGCTTAAAAATCCTGCTTATAAGGCTGCCGTTCATGGTTTCTTCGGCAGCTACATAATATAAATTGGTAAAGGGATTGAGCAGGTAATAAGGTATACCCAGCCTATTTAACTTACCCCATTTTACTGCTGCAAAAATGTGCAGGAAGGTAATTACATCGGCAAAGTAAGTTTGGTGATTGCTTACAAAAAGAACATTTTTACGCGGAAGATTGGCTATGTGTTCTGTACCTTCTATTTTTAAACGGTTTATGATACATAGGCCGGGATAAGAAATTACTCCCACAATTCCGTAAATGATGGCACGGACAATTCTAATATGTTTTAGCTTATCGCTTAGTGAACTCATTAATGCTGCTTTATAACATCCGGGGGTGCAAAATAAGGAATGTAAATTTATTGTTAACATCGCAGGTTATTAATTTTTGCTTTATGTAATTTATAAATTAAAAACATCCATAAATAAAACAATATAATATGAAAACGATTTTAATGAGCATGGCGCTATTAGCAGGAGTTTTAACCGCAAACGCCCAAACAAACGAACCCAGGCAAAAACAAATAAATGTTTCGGGAATGTCGGAAATGGAAATTGTGCCTGACGAAATTTATGTACAGGTAAAACTGCGTGAATATGAAATAAAAAATGCACCTAAAATGGATATTGAAACCATCCGTTCCAAATTTTTAAAAGCAGCTTTATCAATAGGTATTGCGGAAACAGATATTAGTGTGCAAAGTTACGAGGGTTGGGATGGTAACTATTGGTGGTACAAAAAGAATAAGAAAAAAAATCCTGATATGATGGCAAGCATTACTTACCAGGTAAAATTATCGGGCACCAAAAAAATGGACGAACTGGTATCCAAGCTGGATGACGAAGCCACAGAAAACTTTTCGATACAACGTGTTTCGCACAGCAAGCTCGATCAATTTAAAAAACAATTAAAGATTGAAGCGGTGAAAGCTGCAAAGGAAAAGGCTATTTACCTGGCCGAAGCCATTGGCGAAAAAGTGGGAGAAGCTATTACCATAAACGATCCCAGCGAAATGGGCCGTTACCCTCAACCCATGTATGCCAACATGATGATGAAACAGGCAGGAATGGAAAACGACCAGGCCCAGGAACCCAATATTGATTTTAAAAAAATGAAATTACAGTTTGAAGTACAAGTAACTTTTGCTTTAAAATAATGTACCAACAACCATAAGTATAAAAAAATCTCCTTTTAACAGGAGATTTTTTTATGCTGGTATTTTTTAAATGCAACTAAACCCGGTAAATTATACTGTTCAACCAGGTTAATAAACTAAATACCATCAATAATTTTATATGAGTAGTTTTTTAAAAAATGTTTCCGATGCCGCCGCCGGAATAAAATACTTTATAAAAAACGAACGTAGTGCAAGAATACAGGCAGTAATTATAATATTGGTTTTGGTGGCAGGCTTTACTTTTAATTTAAGCAATATAGAATGGGCTGTTATTTTATTGTGCATTGCCCTGGTATACAGCCTTGAAATGGTAAACACTGCTATTGAACGTGTATGCAATCTTTACAGTGAAGCATACCACCCGCTCATAAAAATAATAAAGGATGTTGCCGCCGGCGCAGTATTGTTTTCAGTATGCATCGCTATAGTTATAGGAATGCTTATTTTACTTCCTTATGTAAAAATTTATATAACAAAGTAAACCGGCTTTTCTGCTGAAACCTGCACTGCCGCTGCAGTGTGCGACGCAACGATGTTATATAGATATTATAAAGCCCGGTTCCCCCAAATAAAAAATAAATAATAAAACGTTGTTGAGATTCTGTTTTTAATAATAATACCAGCACTCGTTTTATATAGCATCACCGTTGCGTCGCAATCACTTCATCATTTGCACATAGGGCAACCTTTAGCCAAATTATGTTAGCGTAGCAAATAGTAAATTGAGAAACAGTATCCACCAAACAAATGCACAGCTCATAAGTGAAAGTCAATGCACCGCTAAGGTTATCTTTGCCAACTTTAAAAATGAAACATGAAAATAAATACGGTAATTTTTGATATGGATGGTTTGCTTATTGACAGCGAACCGTTGTGGAACGAAGCGGCGGATGAGGTATTTAGCTATTATGGAAAAAAATTGTCGCCGGAGGAATATGCCAGCACAACGGGTTTACGCACCAGCGAATTTGTATCGTGGTGGTTGCGCGACTATAAATTTGATGAGGCCGAACTGGAAAAAGCCGGCAATAATATAATTGATATTGTTGATGAAAAAATAAGGCTGAAGGGTTTAGTGTTGCCGGGAGTTCATTATATCATCAACTTTTTTCATGAACGTAATTTTAAAATTGGCCTGGCAACTTCATCTCCCCTATCGCTGGTTAAAACGGTAGCGCAACTTTTACAAATAGAACCCTATTTACAGGTAACTACCAGTGCCGAACATTTAATGTATGGCAAACCGCACCCACAGGTATACCTGGATTGTGCCCAGCAATTAAATGCATCGCCACTTGAATGTTTGTGTTTTGAAGATTCAGTAAACGGAATGATTGCGGTTAAAGCCGCAAGAATGAAATGCGTGGTGGTTCCGGAGCGATCGCAACAAAAAAGCGATAAGTGGTCGGTAGCCGATCTTAAACTTACCTCGCTTCAAAATTTTAGCGAACTCCATTTAAATTTATTGTAGCAGTTCGTAAATTTTATTTATTGTTGAATGTTTATGAAAAAAAAAATTTTGTTACCGGGCATTTTAATCCTTTTAACTACCCATATTTTTTCACAGGAACAACCATTAAGGGTATGGGGTAATCCAAATGCTTTATATTTTAATCATGAGCTTTATCATAAAGAAAGTTTATTATCACTGGCATTAAAGTATTATTTGTCGCCTAACTATATTGCTACATTTAATAACCTTACCCTCAGCAGTCCTTTAAAAAAAGGGCAAATTATTAAAATTCCCCTTTCTTCAAAAAACTATAACCAAACCGGATTTTCGGCAGACAGAAAGGAAAAACTAAGACCATTATTTAAACATTTTGAGAAGGAAGAATCGATGATTAATGTAATTTATGAATACAATTTACACGATTCATTAATCAGGAAATGGAACCCCCAGATTAAATACGAGATACCTGCAAAAACCGATCTCCTAATAGGATTTATTAAGATTAAACAGTAACCAGGGTTGGTATTCATTAAAAAATATAGAGGGCGCTCCTAACGAAGCGCCCTCTATATTTTTAGTTTTTTATTATTTAGCAATGGTAAACCGCTGGGTTAAAACCTCCCCATTGGTTATTACCTGAACATTATAGTTACCTGAAGGCATCCTGGAAAGATTATCGAAAGTGACCAGGTTTGTGCCCTGTGCTATATGGTTATTTTGCATCGTTATCAACCTGCCAAACATATCTGTTATACGTAAAACAGCTACTCCATCTTTAACAGCATTTATTTTAAGTACAAAATAATTGCTTGCCGGATTTGGATAAAGTGCAATACTTAAACCT
>JBBSJX010000194.1:0-7441 GCA_038256825.1 Chitinophagales bacterium | reverse complement strand
TTCCCTTACTGTCAACGTGATTGTGAAATTTTTGATGTAATCCAAATATTTTATCTTTTACCAGTTCAAGGTCAAAGCCCATACCATTGTCGTGGAAAACCAGTTGGTTGGTGTTGTTTACTTTATCTGAGAAAATATCTATGACTACGGGAAGATCTGGCTGGGCGTATTTAATAGAATTGGTTATAAGATTAAGAAAGATACTCTCGAGATAGGCCTTATTAAAGGTTAAGTTCTTAAGCTCGTTAAAGTTGGCATTAATAGTAACTTTTGAACTTTCAATTAAATTATTAATGGAGGAGAGAACGCTTTGCAGGATTTCATTCAGGCTGAGTAATTCTAACTCGGCCTGTACCCGGTTTTTTTTACTGAATTCATCAACATATTTATTAAGTGTTTCTTTTAAATTCAATCCGGAGCTTTTAAGAATTTGCAATAGCTCCGTTAAATCAGGAGAGGTACCCATTGAGGGGTCAATCATGTCTATTACTGCCAATAAATTATTTACCGGCGAGCGTAAATCGTGCGATGTGGTATAGGTATATTGTTTTAGGTCTTTATTTAAACTGGTGAGGTGGGTTATAAGTTGGTTTCGTTCTAACTCAATCCTTTTTTTATCAGTGGTGTTTTTTGCTATTGCAAAAATTATTTCTTCGTTATTAAAGGGGTAGGAGGTCCAGGAAAGCCAAACGAGGTCACCCGCTTTGGTTACATACCTGTTTTCAAAATTTAGTAATGGTTTTTGTTGGGTTAATTGTTCCCTTACCCGTGAGGTTAATTCCCTGTCTTCCCAGTATATAAAATCATTTATTGGCCTGCTAAACAATTCCTCCTCCGAGTAGCCCAGAAGCTTAATAACTGCAGGATTAATTTTTTTTAAGTATCCATCAAAACCTGAAATACACAACAAATCAGGTGTTAACTCAAAAAACAATTTAAAATTAAATTCGGTGTCTGTGTCATATGGTAAATGCATACTTAATTTGTTTTTTAGTGCCAATCCTACTTATCAAAATACACCACCGCACATTTGGCTTTAAAAATTAAATTTTTAACACGAGTAAATAAAACCATGTAAAATTATATATTGTTGCTTTTATTGTATTTTTTAAAGTTGACACTATTTAACGGATTTATAATTTTAATATTATTCATACTTAGTATAAATAAAAAGACCCTGAATTAACATTTGTAATTCAGGGTCTTTTATGAAATGCATAGCTCAGTTTATTTTACCGCTTCTTCCATGTATGCTTCAGTTGGTTCGCAAGTGCACACCAGGTTTCTGTCGCCATGGGTATTGTTAACACGGCTAATACTTGGCCAAAATTTGTGCTGGCGTAAATAATCTAATGGAAATGCTGCCTGCTGGCGGGTATAACCATATGGCCACTCATCGGCACAAATAACATGTACGGTGTGCGGTGCATTTTTTAATGGGTTATCTGATTTGTTTAAAGTGCCATTTTCAATTAAAGTAATTTCATCGTGAATATTAATCAGCGCATCGCAAAAGCGGTCTAATTCGCTTTTATCCTCACTTTCGGTTGGTTCAATCATTATGGTTCCTGCAACCGGGAAACTTAAAGTAGGCGCATGAAACCCATAATCCATTAAACGCTTTGCAACATCTTCTGCTTCAATTCCTAAGGCTTTAAAAGGGCGCAGGTCAACTATAAATTCGTGGGCGCAGGTATTGTTTTTACCGCTGTATAAAATCTTATAATGTTTTTGCAAACGTGCCTTCATATAGTTGGCATTTAATATGGCATATTCTGTTGACTTTTTTAATCCAACTGATCCCAGCATTTTAATATAAGCGTAGCTGATTAATAAAATGGATGCTGAGCTAAATGGAGCTGAATTAACCGCACCATTGTTGCCTTTCAATTTTAAATGACCCGGTAAAAAGGGGGCAAGTTTATCGTTTACACAAATGGGTCCCATTCCGGGGCCACCACCACCGTGCGGTATCGCAAACGTTTTATGTAGGTTTAAATGACACACATCGGCTCCTATGAATCCCGGAGAAGTTAGTCCTACCTGGGCATTCATATTGGCGCCATCCATGTACACCATACCACCATATTCATGTATCAGCTTGCAAATTTCAATAATGCTTTCTTCAAATACTCCATGGGTTGAAGGGTAGGTAACCATTAAACCGGCAAGATTGTCCTTGTACTTTATTGCGTTTGCCTTTAAATCTTCCACATCAATATTTCCTGCTTCATCACACTTGGTAACCACTACTTTAAAGCCAGCCATAACAGCGCTTGCCGGGTTGGTTCCGTGGGCAGAAATAGGTATTAAAATAACATTGCGGTGATCGTCGCCGCGATGTTGGTGATAACCACGAATAGCAAGTAAACCAGCATATTCGCCCTGGGCGCCGCTATTAGGTTGTAAAGAAGTAGCAGCAAAACCAGTTATACTGCTTAACCAGCTTTCCAGTTCAGTAAATATTTGCATGTAACCTTCCCATTGGTTAGCCGGGGCAAAAGGATGCATATTGCTGAACTCAGGCCAGCTAACCGGAATTAGTTCAGTAGCAGCATTCAGTTTCATAGTACAACTACCCAGCGCAATCATTGAATTGGTAAGGCTTAAGTCGCGGTTTTCAAGAAACTTTAAATAGCGCATCATTTCGGTTTCACTGTGATGGCTGTTAAAAACCTGGTGCAATAAATATTGAGACGTACGGGTTAAACCTGATGGGATGTTTTCCAGGTTTATATCGTAACTAAACATGATGGCAGCATCATCCTGGCCCATGTTATCTGCAAATACATGCAGTATGTTCAATATGTCATTCTGCGAGGTGGTTTCGTCAATTGAAATACCTACATATTTATCTTCAAAATAATGGAAGTTTATTTTTTGTGCTTCTGCCAGTTTTTTAATGGATGCTACATCCGCTACCTGAACTTTAATTGTGTCGAAAAAGTAGGAGTTTACCTGTGTGTATCCAATGTTTTCTAATTCGTTGCTCAGCGCATAAGTAAGCAGGCTGGTGCGTTTGGCAATATTCTTAAGTCCTTCGGGTCCGTGGTAAACGGCATACATAGCGGCCATGTTGGCCAGTAATGCCTGGGCTGTACAAATATTAGATGTGGCCTTTTCACGACGGATATGCTGCTCTCTTGTTTGGAGGGCCATACGCAAAGCCCGGTTACCCTGGGCATCTATGCTAATCCCAATAATGCGGCCTGGGATAATCCGCTTAAATTCATCTTTAGTTGCAAAAAACGCAGCATGCGGTCCACCAAATCCCATGGGTACACCAAAACGCTGCGACGAACCAATTGCCACATCTGCACCCAATTCACCCGGAGGCGTTAATAGAGTTAGCGCCAGCAGGTCGGTTGCCATTACCACATGAGCATTAACTGTATGAACGGAATTAATAAATAAACGGTAATCTTCTATAGCTCCATCAGCATCGGGGTATTGAACAAGTGCGCCAAAAAAAGTTTCATCAAGTTGTGCGGTTTTAAAATCACCCACTACTATTTCAATATTAACCGGGATGGCCCTGGTTTTAACCACATCAATAGTTTGTATAAAAAGTTTATGGTCAACAAAAAACTTAGGAGCCGTTATTTTATCGCCTTTGTTTTTATTGTTAAACAGCATGGTCATTGCTTCGGCGGCGGCAGTTCCTTCATCCAGTAAAGAGGCATTTGAAATAGGTAAACCGGTAAGATCGCTCACCATCGTTTGAAAATTAAGCAGACTTTCCAGTCTTCCCTGGGCAATTTCGGCCTGGTAGGGAGTGTACTGGGTATACCATCCCGGGTTCTGAAACAAATTGCGCAAAATAACCGATGGGGTAATGGTATCGTAATAACCCTGGCCTAAATGGCTTTTAAAAACCTTATTTTTTGCCGCTGTTTGCTTTAGCTCTGCAAGGTATTGGTGCTCGCTAACCGGGCCTGCCACTGCAACCGGTTGTTGTAAACGTATGGCCTGGGGTATCGTTTGGCTAATCAGTTCATCAACGGAACCTACTCCAATTACCTTCAGCATCTCAGTGGTTTCTTCTTCATTTGGCCCTATGTGCCTGCCAATAAATTCATGCGATTGTTGCTCAAAAATGTTCATACTGTTAGTTGTATATCGTGTTAACGCTTTTAAAGTGCGCATTTTGTAAACGTTTTTGGTTAAGGTTTTGTTTGCAGGCAGTGGGTTTCCATGTCAACATCGTTGTGTCACTCACTTGTACCGCAAATCATATTGGAGCAAGTAATAACAGACGCCTGCAGCCACAAAAAAGTTGCGCAAAGTTAGGGGAGTAAGATCAGATAAATAGGACGTGCAAACAGTTGGGATAGTTTTAGTTATTTATTATCATTCAACAAAAAACCTGCAAATTTTACGATCAGGTTTTGCTAAAACTTAAAGGATGTTTAGTAAAGCCATCCCAGGTTACGCCATCTGGCGCACGATAAAAAGTGGATTAGTATAACGTTAATAGGAATTTGCTCGTATTCCATTTGCACACTGCAGTGTTTATAAGCCTTATTATTTATTAGCTTACTTTTGCGCTTCAACATAAATTATCGGTAATCATATGTTGCCGGTTTTTTTAGTTTGAACATTAAACAATGAAAGTAGGATTTGTAAATATTTTTGGTAAGCCTAATGCAGGTAAGAGTACTTTGTTAAATGCATTGATCGGCGAAAAAATGGCTATTGTTAGCCCCAAAGTTCAAACAACAAGGCACCGTATTAAAGCGTTTTTAAACAAGGAAGGCGAATACCAGATTATTTTTTCGGATACGCCGGGCATTATTGAGCCTAAGTATAAGCTGCACGAAAAAATGATGAAAGCTGTAAAAGGTAGCCTTGAAGACGCAGACGTAGCACTTTTGCTTGTGGACGTAAAAGAAAACTGGCACGAGGTTGACGCAATATTCAACTCGTTAAAATTGAAAGTGCCGGCAATTGTGGTAACTACTAAAATAGATACCGCCAAGCCTGGTAAAATTGAAGAAGCAAAAACTTTTTTCTCCGATAAACCCTATTGTAAGGAATGGATTGGCATATCTGTTACAAAGGGCGAAAATTTGGATTTATTACTCCAGGCCATTTTAAGATACCTTACTAAAGGCGAGCCTTTTTATAACGAAGATGATTTAACTGACCTGCCAACTAAGTTTTTTATGGGCGAAATGGTGAGGGAAAAAATCTTTCAGTTGTACGGCGATGAAATTCCTTATCACACTACGGTTTTAATTAACGAATACAAGGAAAAAGAAACCCTTGTAAAAATACAGGCCGATATTATTGTACAGCGCGAAACCCAAAAGGCTATCGTAATTGGCGAAGGTGGTAAAATGATTAAGCAACTGGGCACTTTAGCCCGGATAGATATGGAACATTTTATTGGACAAAAAGTGTTTCTGCAACTATTTGTGAAGGTTAAAGACAAATGGCGCGACAATGAATTTAAACTGAGAGAATACGGGTATAATAATTAAGGTGCCTTTATAAATGTCTTAAAATTTATCGGGCTCAATTAATAACAAAATGTACAAGTGAGTGACACAACGATGTTGATTAATGTGTTGCTGCTTAAGCAAAAAAATTCTTTTCTTAAAAAGAAAAAAGAATAAACAATTAATAAAATGGGATTTACAGTTGCAATTGTAGGTAGGCCTAATGTAGGCAAGAGTACCTTTTTTAACAGGTTATTGGAGCAGCGGAAAGCTATAGTGGACGATATAAGTGGCGTTACACGCGACCGCCAATATGGTGTGGCAGAATGGACCGGCAGAACATTTAACGTGGTAGATACGGGTGGATTTGTTCCAAACAGTTCAGACGTGTTTGAAACTGAAATTCGCAAACAGGTAAAATTTGCAATTGATGAAGCCAATGTTATGATTTTTATGGTGGATGTGGCTACCGGGATAACTGATCTGGACCAATCCATGGCTGATTTGCTGCGAAGATCGACCAAGCCTGTTTTTTTATGCGTTAATAAAGTAGATAATGGTGAGCGGCTGCTGGAAGCTGCAGAATTTTACAGCCTTGGTTTTGAAAATATATTTTTTATAAGCAGCATTAGTGGTAGCGGAACCGGTGAAATTTTGGATGCCGTTATTAAATTAATGCCTGAAGAGGAAGATGATGATTCATCTATTTCTGAACTTCCAAAATTTGCTATAATTGGCCAGCCCAATGTGGGTAAATCATCGTTGTTAAATGCCCTGGTAGGGCAGGAGCGTACAATTGTAAGTGATATTGCCGGTACTACCCGCGATACCATTCATACCCACTATAAACTATTTCAGAAAGAATTTATTTTAATAGATACGGCTGGTATTCGTCGTAAAACTAAAGTGAACGAAGACCTTGAGTTTTATTCTGTTATCCGGGCAATAAAGGCGATGGACGAGGCTGATGTTTGTTTATTACTGCTGGATGCATCGAAAGGTATAACCGCGCAGGACCTGAATATTTTTAGCCTTGCACACAAAAAAGGTAAAGGACTGGTGGTTTTGGTTAATAAGTGGGACCTGGTAGAAAAAGAAACCAATACTGCACGTGATTATGAAAAGCAATTAAAGGAAAAAATTGCTCCTTTTACGGATGTGCCTATTCTTTTTATATCGGTTACGGAGAAGACAAGGATTTTTCAGGCGATGGAAAAGGGTTTAGAAGTTTACGATAATAAGGTGCGTAAAGTACCTACTTCGCAATTAAATGATGTGATGCTGAAGGCTGTAGAAGCTTATCATGCCCCTGTTGTTAGAGGAAATGCGGTTAAAATTAAATATGTAACCCAATTGCCTACGCACGTACCATCTTTTGCATTTTTTGCAAATTACCCTGACGATATAAAAAATCCTTATCGTAACTACCTGGAAAACAAGCTAAGAGAGCAATTTAATTTTACGGGTGTTCCTATTCGTATATACTTTAGAAAAAAATAAGGAGCTAGCCAATTTAATTGTCAGAAATATTATTTAAATATTTATTTGAAATATTTGGAATTCTATTTTGCACGGTTACCTTTGCAACGATAAAATAAAAAGCATAAAAACAAGTACAATGAAAAAATTCTTAGTAATGATCGCAATCGCTGGTGTATTCACAGCTTGCGGAAACAGTAACGAAACTGAAACTACAACTGATTCTTCATCTATTATGGAAACTCCAATGATGGATACTACCACTACAATGATGGATTCAACTATGATGCAAGACACTACTACTGTAAAGCCTTAAGCATTAAAATAATTTTCCTTTACAGGTTACATAAAAATACCCGCAATTTGCGGGTATTTTTATGTTTAACCCAGATTGCAGTTAACCGGATTGTAATAGGCGTAGTTGCTGGGTTTCATCTTTTTTGGGTTCCGGTTTGTGTACTACAGATTTTCTTTTGGTGAAGGGTTGGTGCTTTAGTTTTAAGAGGTTGTAGATGTTCGTT
>JBBSJX010000193.1:0-7451 GCA_038256825.1 Chitinophagales bacterium | reverse complement strand
TTTGAAAATTGGAAGGGCGAGGCCATACGTATTGGACCATACTCAGTTAAAGGAAGCCCTTATTTTTTTGGTGAATCCTATCCTGGAACCATAACCTACAAATCGGGTAGAACTTTAGAGCGCACTAAAATTCTCTACGATTTATATCATCAAAAAGCGGGGGTTGAATTGGAAAGCCAGATTTACGAAGCTGACGATCCTGTAGAAAGTTTTACTGTAACCTTATCAGATAAATTAGGAGGACAAAAATTATTATTTAAAAATGCTGCCAGTTTTGGCAAGCCATCGCCAACTACTTATTTTAATGTATTGGCCGATGGCAGTAAAGTGGCTTTACTAAAATTATACAAATCTGTTTTGGTAGCCGATCCCTCCAATACCATGGATACAAAATTGAAAGTTTTTCAACAGGGTGTTGAGTATTATTTGTATTCAAAAAAAACCAGTTCGCTTAGTTCTGTAAAACTTAAAAAAAAGGATTTTACTAAAGAAATCGATGAAAAGTTTATAAACCAATACATAACAAATAACACTATCGATTTTTCGCAGGAAGATCAGGTTATAGATATGATTAATGAATACAATAATATGTAATAATATTTCAGAGAATAGTATGTTATTCGATCATGTTAATTTGGAGGGACTGTTTATTTGATGTTCTAATTTGGTTTCCAGCATTGGTTAAATGGTCATCATTAGTTGCGTCGCACCCTTCAACTTTTAGTTATTAATCTGCAATATTTAAACGGTTGTTTCAATTAAGTTGTGTGGTACAAGTGAGTGAATCGCCAGTTGCCGATCAAACTACAACGATGTTGATAAATGTTACAATAGTTTGCTCCTAAATCAATTTCCAAAATATTAGTCTTTAAATACGGCTTCCGGCATAATTTATTAGCTCATCTAAACCTATTATTATAGGTTATATGTTTTCATTACTTTTGCCTCAAAACAGGAAATATGTCTGAACAACAACCCAATAACCAGTTGAATATTGAAATTAGTGAAGAAGTTGCCGAGGGAACGTATGCCAACTTAGCTATTATTACGCATAGCCATGCTGAGTTTGTTATGGATTTTGTGAATGTGATGCCGGGTACACCTAAAAGTAAAGTTAAGTGCCGTATTATACTTACCCCTATGCATGCCAAGCGTTTTCTTAAAGCTTTAGAAGATAATGTAAATCGTTACGAAGCCGCAAATGGCCATATACAGGATATGGAACAGGTAGAAATTCCATTAAACTTTGGTGGGCCTACAGCCCAGGCTTAAATAGCCGTTAGCTAAACGCCGGTAGCCACAGCCTTTTTCATATATTTCATAATTGTGTTGCTAAATCCCAAATATTGTAATGTGATAGGCAAGCTTTAATATTAAGATTCATATTATTCATGGATACGAGGTTATAAGAACTTTTCGGGTTATTGATCATAGATCTAAGCAGTTTTCTAAAAGTGCATATACTGGCTGAGGACTAAAAAGCTACGTGCTACTCAAAGTATTCCTTCATCAGCAAAACTGTAATATCCTTCCTCGCTTACAATAATGTGATCCAAAACCCTGATGTCGAAATATTGAGCAGCGCTTTTTATTTTGGAGGTGAGTTCCTCATCCTGCCGGCTAGGTTTTAAACTGCCGCTTGGGTGGTTATGGCATAAAACAATATTAGTCGCATCGTGTTCTAATGCTCTTCTTAAAATAATCCGGGGATCGGCTACCGTACCAGTAATGCCGCCTTCACTTATAATTTCAAAGTGGTTTACTTTATTTGATCGGTTTAAAAATACCACAGCAAAAACCTCGTGGCGTTTGTGCTGAAACTGTGCCTTAAGGTAAGCAGCAAGCTCGCTGCTTGAGGTTATAATATCTTTTTTATAATCGGCCATGCTGCGCCGTATTCCCAGCTCAAAGGCGGCTACTATACTTACGGCTTTTGCCGGGCCAAGCCCCTTTATTTTTAAATTTACAATATCTTTTACCGTTAGTTTCCCCAGCTTTTGCAGGCTGTTGTCCACTTTAATTAATAACTCTTTGGCAAGGTCAACCGCACTTTTGTTTATGGAGCCGTTTTGAACAAGAATGGCCAACAGCTCCGAATTACTAAGATTTTGCGAACCTTTTGCTATTAATTTTTCCCTTGGCCTGTCGTCAACAGCCCACGTTTTAATGCTCTGATTTTCCATCATTAACATTTATATTTTAAGTCAAATTAAAACTTCTAAACGTAATCTTTATCTTCGCCGCACATTAAAACCGGATATGAACCCTAATATAAAAATTTTTTCAGGCACCGGTTCGCAACATGTTGCTACTAAAATAGCGCAAAGATTTGGAGCCCCACTTGGTAAAATCACCATTCAAAAATTTAGTGACGGGGAATTTCAACCCATTTTTTTGGAAAGCATTCGGGGCGATTATGTTTTTCTTATCCAGAGTACCTGTGCGCCAACAGATAACTTAATGGAATTACTGCTAATGATAGATGCTGCCCGCCGGGCCAGTGCCTATAAAATTATTGTAGTAATGCCTTATTATGGTTATGCCAGGCAAGACCGCAAGGACAAGCCAAGGGTAGCCATAGGTTCAAAGTTGATAGCCAATTTGCTGGTTGCGGCAGGGGCTAACCGTATTATAACAATGGATTTACATGCGCCTCAAATACAGGGTTATTTCGACATTCCGGTGGATCACCTGGATAGCTCGGCCATCTTTATACCATACATCGAGCAACTTAAACTGCAAAACCTTACCTTTGCCGCCCCCGACGTGGGAAGTACCAATAGGGTACGTGAAATTGCCAGTTATTTTAGCGCCGAAATGGTTATTTGCGATAAGCATAGAAAGCGGGCAAACGAGATTGCAAGCATGGTAGTAATTGGGGATGTTGCAGGAAAAGATCTTATACTTATTGATGATATATGTGATACCGGCGGAACACTGGCAAAAGCATCGCTTTTGTTGATGGATAAAGGAGCAAAAAGTGTAAGAGCACTTTGCACGCATCCCGTTTTAAGTGGAAATGCTTACGAGAATATTGAAAACAGTGCATTAACCGAACTGGTTGTATGCGATACAATCCCCCTGGCGCATTCCAGTCCCAAAATCAAGGTTTTATCAGTAGCCGATCTTTTTGCAATAGCAATAAGAAATGCATATGAAAACAGGAGTATTACAAGCCTTTTTATACACAGCCAGTTAAAGGCAAAAAGGGGAGAAGAGTGATATTTTAATAATAAATAATAAAAGTTCTTTTTAATAAAACAATCAAAAATGAAAACAATTACAATCGAAGGACAACTGAGGACCGAAATGGGCAAAAAAGCCACCCGCCAACTTCGCTCTCAGGAAATGGTGCCTGGTGTAATTTACGGGGGTGCCCAGGAGGTTAACTTCGCTGCATCGGCAAAGGCTATAAAGCCAATCGTATACACCGCAGAATTTATGCAAGCTAACGTACAGGTTGATGGTACAACCTACACTTGTATTTTAAAAGATCTTCAGTTTGACAAGGTAACTGATGAGTTATTGCACGTTGACTTTTTAGAGCTGGTAGCAGACAAGAAAGTGGTTGCAACCCTTCCATTACATCTTACAGGTGTACCTGTTGGTGTTAAAGGCGGTGGTAAACTGGTTACCAAAATGAAATCGTTAAAGGTTAAGGCTTATCCTAAAGACCTTTTAGAGTTTATTGAACTGGACATTAACAAACTGGAGCTGAATGAAAACATTCGTGTTGAAGACGTAAAAGTTAACAACGTTGAGATTTTGAACAGCCCACGTATTCCAATCGCTTCTGTAGTTATGACACGGCAGTTAAAGCAGGAAGAATCGAAAGACGAGAAGAAGAAGTAAAAGAACTTTCTTTTATAATAACCCGGCTACTATGCCGGGTTTTTTTATGGGGTCAACTTTTTAACCACTTTCGTCATTGTTGCGTCGCACTCTTGTACAGTAGTAGCTAAGAGCATCAAAAAGGATTATTCCGAAAACTTATAATATTAATTCAGACAAATTAGTATTGTTGAAAAACGTTATGCGGTACAAGTGAGTGACACAACGATGTTGCACTATGATATAATGCTGGTAACATAAAAATTACTTTTTAGTATACCTGGTTTATAAGGAACGACCTCTCTTTTATTTTAAAAACTGCCTTGTGTTTTCATGCTTTTGGCAAACAAGTTTTTCCTAATTTTATACACTATAATTTATTTAAAAAATACAGTTTTTAATGCACCCTGATTGTGCAAATCAATTATAAACCAATTGAGTAGGTTTAAGAATAATTAAATAATTTCAAAAAAATTAATACTAATCACCAAGCTAAATACCAGGGTAAGCAGATTTTTTAATTAAAGCGTTCAGTAAGCTTTTATTGTTTTTTTGGCACCATTATTACTAACTGAATGCGGGTTTTGCAAATTTATGTTTATGAGTAAATTTCTTATAGTTGGTTTGGGTAATATTGGAAGTGAATATGAACATACCCGTCATAATATTGGTTTTGATGTAGCATCGGCTTTTGTGGCCAAACACGGTGGAATATTTAAACTGGAACGACTTGCAGAAGTTGCCGAGGTAAAATGGAAAGGAAAAATATTTATATGCATTAAGCCCACAACTTATATGAACCTGAGTGGCCGTGCATTCAGGTACTGGATTGATAAAGAAAAAATACAGGTTGAAAACACGCTGACTATTGTTGATGACCTTGCATTGCCCCTTACTAAAATAAGACTGAGGCCCGGTGGCAGCAGTGCAGGCCATAATGGTTTAAAAGATATACAGGCTGTTTTAGCTACCGATCAATATCCCAAACTAAGGTTTGGTATTGGCAGCAATTTTTCAAAAGGAATGCAGGTTGATTTTGTACTGGATAAATGGACCCCTACGGAGCAGCCCATCATTAATTTAAAGATTGATAAATGCGTGGAAGTGATAGAAAATTTTTCAGCACTGGGAATTGCGCGTGCAATGAACCTAATAAATAATCAGGAATTTATATAATAATTTGAAAGTTGTTCGTTATATACTGGAATTAAAATATAAAATAAGTAGTTGCATTAAACCGATGGTTGGTTTTGTTAACCTTCAAGCAACTGTTTACTTGTTATTTTTTTAAAACCCATTCCATGAAAATATTTTGCGTTGGACGAAACTATGTAGATCATGCTAAGGAACTCGGAAACGAAGTACCTGATGAGCCGGTGATCTTTATGAAACCTAAAAGTGCATTACTGCAACCGCACACCCCTTTTTATTATCCTGAGTTTAGTAACGAGCTTCATTATGAAGGTGAGCTGGTATTAAGGATTTGTAAAAACGGGAAGTACATTCCTGAAAGGCAGGCTAATAAATACTATAACGCCATTACGGTAGGTATTGATTTTACTGCGCGTGACTTACAAGCCGATCTTAAAGCCAAAGGTTTGCCCTGGGAAAAAGCAAAGGCCTGGGATAATTCGGCAGTGGTAGGTAGCTGGGTAGATATGACACCTGAAATACTGCGCAATCCCATCAACTTTTCACTTAAAAAAAATGGCGAAATAGTTCAAAAAGGTTTGTCGTCAGATATGCTTTTTCACTTTGATGAAATCATCGCACATATATCAACTTACTTCTCCATAAACATTGGCGACCTTATTTTTACGGGTACACCAGCAGGTGTTGGTGAGTGCGTAGTGGGCGATGTATTAGAAGGAATGTATGAAGCAGAGCGTGTATTTGAACTTGAAATAAAGTAACAAATATTAGGGCGCAAAATCCTTACTTAATAAATCCACTGGTTTCTCAAACTTACCTGTGGCTTTCATTAACCAGGTAATAAGCTATTAACCCCTGCGGTTTACTAATAATGTATGATTATTGTATATTTTTACAACAGTCATACATTATTTTAGTTTTAAACAATCTGGTAGCGTTCTCAAACTATTTTTATAGTGCCTTAACACGATTGCTTTTAAAACAATTCTTTTGTTTTCTAGTTTGATTTTTATAACTACTACAAGCACTACAAATTTTACATGCTCAATCCTGAGATATTGACGAAAGCCTATAGGCTGATGTTTACTGCAAAAACGATTGCAGATACATACGAAGCCAACAGGCAACTTTGCAAATATGTGCACGCTGTTTCAAGAGGACACGAAGCCATACAAATTGCTACCGGTTTTCAATTACTTCCCTGCGACTTTGTTAGTCCATATTATCGCGACGATAGTCTATTGCTATCAATAGGTTTTACTCCCTACCAGTTAATGTTACAGTTATTTGCTAAGGCTTCCGATCCTTTTAGTGGGGGCAGATCTTATTATTGCCATCCGGCAAATAAGAGTACGGGCAAGCCGGGTATCATTCATCAAAGCAGTGCCACTGGTATGCAAGCAATTCCTACAACAGGAATAGCGCAGGGCATTCAATATTTTGAACAAACAAATTCCGAAAAATTACGCAAAGGGGTAAATGGAGAGTTGCCTGTAGTAGTTTGTTCGTTTGGCGATAATAGTTTAACCGAAGGCGAAGTAAGCGAAGCGTTTCAATACGCTGTTTTAAAGCAATTACCTATTGTATACCTGGTACAGGATAACCAATGGGGTATAAGTGTAAGTGCCGAAGAAGCAAGAGCAATGAATGCTTATGAATATGCTGCCGGGTTTAAAGGAATGAAACGTGTGCAGTGCGATGGAAGTGATTTCATCAATTCGTTTGAAACAATGGAGATGGCCGTAAACTATGCCCGTACAGAAAGGCGCCCTATATTGGTGCACGCAAGGGTGCCATTATTAGGCCATCATACCAGTGGTGTGCGCCGCGAGTTTTACCGCTCAAAAGAAGATCTTTTAAAACATAATTTATACGACCCCTTACCTAAGTTAAAGCAACTAATTTTAAGCAATGGTGATAATGAGCAGCAACTAATTGCTTTGGAAGCAGCCGTTGAAACAGAAGTTAAGCAGGCATTTAATTCAGCTCATACAGCGCCCAACCCAACACCTGCCAGCGTGGAGGACCATATTTTTGCACCTACTAAAGTTGTTGAAGAAACAGGTTTAAGAAAACCAGCCAATGCAGAAAAAGTAATTTTGGTAGATGCTGCCTTACATGCCATTGAAGAAATTATGCAGGATTATCCTGAATGTATTTTATATGGCCAGGATGTGGGCCGCCGACTAGGTGGAGTGTTTAGAGAAGCAGCCACACTTGCCGAAAAGTTTGGCGATCACCGCGTATTCAACACACCTATACAAGAAGCATATATTATTGGCTCAACAGTGGGCTTATCGGCGGTGGGTGTAAAGCCGATAGTGGAGGTTCAATTTGGCGATTATATTTTTCCGGGCTTTAACCAGTTGGTAACTGAAGTGGCAAAATCCTGCTATTTAACCAACGGACTTTTTCCTGTTAGCATGGTGTTGCGGGTACCCGTTGGCGCTTATGGCGGTGGCGGTCCT
>JBBSJX010000192.1:0-7461 GCA_038256825.1 Chitinophagales bacterium | reverse complement strand
TTCTTAAAGCACCAGGTAATTACTTCTCTGATTTTACTACAATTATCATTATGATTTGAAGGCTTTACTTCTACCAATTGAATTTTTTATTTTTAAAAAAATAGATGAAAAATTATTACAGCATATTGGGTATCCGAAAAGACGCTACAAAAGAGGAAATATCAAAAGCATATAGACAACTAGCTTTAAAATTTCACCCAGATAAAAATAATGGCCCTAAAGTTTTATCTAAATTCCAGGAAATTAATGAAGCAAAAGAGATTTTATCGGATGAAGGGAAACGAATAGAATACGAGGAACATTTTAATAGTGTTCATTATACATACAATAAGGAGTTTAAAGGATCTGTGTTAGCATATGAAAACAATAATGGTAAACTCAAAAAATTATTCTTCGTATCTGGATTGATTATAGCGATTGGTTTGGGTTTGTTTTTTATGATGGTAAAAGCCAAAAATTCTAAAAATGATACGGCAAATTTTACCATGGTTTCTCAGCCTGAGAATACGGAAAAATTAGCCCATAATAATAAATTACCGAACGATAAGGACGTAGAAGAAATGGCACAAATGCATGAAAACATTTTAGATAAAGAAAACCTTTTACCCCCAACTATTGCAGAAGAAAAAACCCCTACTAAAGAAATACCAGAGGATATTATCACAATAAATTCAGGTTCCCCTAAAAAGGATTTAATAACGGAAAGCAACGCAGTACTTAACGATAAAACTACCGATGTAAATACAAATAATAACCCGCATAATGATTTAAGTGAGGATGCAATGGAAGCTTTTTTAGTGAGATTGAAAGGTGAAAAAAGGAATCTAAACAATTCATCAAACTGCATTCAAATTAGAAAAACTAAAACCAGCAATATTGATAACGCATTTGACCTGGCTACCTTTTTAAGCAATAATGGCTATATTATTTCGGGCAGGCAAATTGTTTCAAATGAAGTAAATGGAATTGCTATTGATGCCAACGAAAATTGCATCATCATAACAATTGGTAAAATGTAGTTTTCTTTTTATTGCTGCTGCTTTAATTGATGCAGTACAAGAGTGCGACGCAAGAATGCCACGGGAAAGATTGAAAGCTGACTACCAAAAAAAAATAATTACAAATGAGTGACTTTGATTTTATGATGAAAATTAGGTTGCTATTTTAAATCCTCCAGCATACCTACCACTCCCTCTCTTTTTAATATAAGGTAACCCAGGCGATCGTTACTGATTCCATCTTTTAATTGATAACTGAAAATGAGCTGTCCCTCGTTTGTCTGGGTTTCAAAAAACGAGAATTTAATATTGGGATATTTGCGTAAATCTTCTCCTATTTCGTATAAATGGGTTGACAAAACAAAGTGAGCATTTTTTAATTTTCTTAATCCTTCAATTACAATGGTGCTGCACTTCATAGCATCCTGTACATTGGTGCCTTTAAACAATTCATCAACTAATATGAGCCAATGCCGGCCATCATTAATTTTTTCGATTGTTTTTTTTATGCGTTTTACTTCATTAAAAAAATAGCTCTCACCTTTTAAAATATTATCCTCTACCTGAATGTTACTTAACAAGCCATCGAATAAACTAATTTGCAGGTTTTGAGCAGGCACACCCAAACCTATATGTGCCAGGTAAACCGCAACCCCCAGGGCTTTTATAAAAGTAGATTTGCCTGCCATGTTTGCCCCCGTAAGAAATAAAAAATTCTGCTCTTCATTCATTTCAATATTGTAGCTCACGGGATTTTGCAACAGTAAATGAAACAAGCCTTTTGCATTAATATATGGTGCTTCCTGTTTTTGAATAACAGGAAACGAAAATTTATATTTTTTTCCTGCCATAGCCATGCCATACCAGGCATCGAGCTTACTGAAAATATTGACCAATTCAAGTGCTTCATTTTTATAATGATGCTTTAAAAAATATCCCAGGTTTATTACATCCGAAAGCGACAGGTTAGCAGGTTTATCGCCTACCGACATTTTTTGAAGTAAGGGTTTATTGATGAGCATATTCATGCGATCAATTAAAACGCTGAGCATAGGGGGCACATCCTCATTATAAAATAAATGAACAATTTGCTGTGCACCTTTTACAAAGTCAAGAAAATGCTTGATTGAATATTTAACGAGAGAGAAATCAGAAGCATTTAATATGCGAAAACTAAAAGCGCTTATTGGATTGGGATCGCGGGGAAGGCTGGCCACCATGGTGTCAAAAAATTTCTCAATTACCATTACCGTTCCATTGGTGATGATGAGTGGCCATTCCGCTTCTTTCTTTAAAATGATCTGCAGTATACGTTGCGTTTCATTAATTTTTCCTAAATCGTTAAAAGGGCTTGAAAGCATGTGCCTGAAATATTCCCTTCCACCGATGGTTGTAGTAAAATTAAGGTGGTGAAAAACAGATTGCTCTTCATCGCTGTGAAATATAGAAAGGTCGTTTAAGGTTGTCTTGTCAACTTGCATTCGTAATTGGGTCCGTTAGAAAATAAATACGTAAGATTTGATGATATGGCTTAGCGGCTAAACTTCATCCGCATTCCTTTACTAGACTCATCAAAAGCCCCGTTTCCATAAGCCAAATGGCCATTAACAAAAGTATGGGTAACAGAAGCACTGAAATTATGTCCTTCCAGCGGGCTCCATCCACATTTATAAAGCAGACTTTTTTTTGTAACAGTTTGTGGTTTAGCCGGATCTACAATCACCAAATCAGCATAATATCCTTCGCGAATATATCCACGTTCGGCAATATTAAAACAGTCGGCCACGGCATGGCTCATCTTCTCCACCATTTTTTCAATAGTAATCTTTCCTTCCTCAACATATTGGAGCATCATTAATAAGGTGTGCTGCACCAGCGGCAAGCCTGCATGTGCTTTTTCGTAAGGCTGATTTTTCTCTTCAATTGTATGAGGAGCATGGTCGGATGCTACAACATCCAGCCGATCATCCAACAGGGCCTCCCAAAGCGCATCGCGGTTGAAGGCAGCTTTAATGGCGGGGTTGCATTTTATTTTATTTCCAAGCCGGTCGTAATCGTTGGCTGTAAAGTGTAGGTGATGCACACAAACTTCTGAAGTAATCCGTTTGTCGTTTAGAGGCAGCATATTTGAAAACAGCTGCAGTTCCCTGCCTGTGGTAATATGCAAAATATGCAAACGTGTATCATGCTTTTTTGCAAGCTGCACCGCTTTAAAGGAGGATTCGAAACAGGCAGCTTCGTCGCGAATGATCGGATGATCGGATGGTTGAAGCACCTCTTTTGATTGCTTTATACGCTCCAGGTTGGCTTTAATAATGGCTTCATCTTCGCAATGGGTAGCTATTAATAAATCAAGGCCGCCGAACACTTTATCCAATGTTAGCGGATTGTCAACCAAAAGATTACCTGTAGAGGAACCCATAAAAATCTTGACCCCGCAAACCTCCTGCTTTTTCTCGTTGGTTTTTAAAACTTCCTCTAGGTTGTCGTTACCCGTACCCATGTAAAATGAATAATTGGCCAATGAGGTTTCGGAGGCAATTTTGTATTTGTCTTCAAGCAAAGACTGTGTAAAAACCGGGGGAATGGTGTTGGGCATTTCCATAAATCCTGTAACCCCTCCGGCAACTGCTGCCTTCGATTCTGTATAAATGCTGGCTTTATGGGTAAGGCCGGGTTCCCTAAAATGAACCTGATCGTCGATAACTCCGGGCAATAAAAGCAGGCCATTACCGTTTATTTCAGTAACGTTTTCCTTAGTAGTAATAGTGGAACCCACTTTTTCTATACGGCCATTTTTGATGAATACATCACCATAGAATGTTCTACTTTCGTTAACAATTTTTATATTTTTTACCAGGTAATTGATCATAAACACCCATTGAATTTAACTGTAATCCATGCAAATTATTAAATCCCTTCGCTCCCTATTACTTTTTTTGATACCGCTTTCGGGTTTTGCTCAAAGTTCCTATTTAATGCCCGGAGGCAAAGAAGAGATTTTGTTGAACCGTTTGGAAATAAAATCCGTCACCAACGAAAACCTAAACTATTCTAATATTAAACCATTAAGTAGGAGAATGGTTACCAACGAGGTAGAAAAAATTGACAGCCTTGCAAAGAATAACGATCCCAATGCTCCAGAACTCAGTGCTATTGACCAATATAATATTGACCGGTTTTTAATGAATAACAGTGAATGGAGTAAACCAAGAGAAAGTTATAAAAGCAAAGGGGCACCGGTGTTTAACAGGTTATATAAAACCCAGGGAAATATGGTGGAGGTTAATAATCCGGATTTTTTCATGGCCATTAACCCGGTAATTCAATACCAGCAATCATTTGAAAAAGGCAATAATCAAAACATTTATTTAAATACCCGTGGTATTGCCATGAGGGGCGTTATCGACCATAAAGTTGGGTTCAATTTATACTTTACCGAAAACCAGGAAAGAACTCCATTATATGTTCAACAGTTTATTACGGAACACAAAGCAGTACCCGGCATGGGCTTTTACAAAAATTTTAAAGGCAAGGGTGGCACTGATTATTTTGATATAAAAGGTTCCTTATCGTGGAATGTAGGAAAGCATATTGATATGCAGTTTGGGTACGATAAAAACTTTATTGGTTCTGGTTTCAGAAGTTTACTGCTGAGCGATTTTTCGAATAATGCCTTGTTCTTAAAAATTAATACCCGGATATGGAAATTTAATTACGAGAACCTGTTTATGGAGCTGACACCTGATTTTAAAAGATCAAGCGATAAGTTATTACCTAAGAAGTATTTTAGAATGAACCATTTGAGCATTAACGCAGCAAAGTGGTTAAACCTGGGCATTTTTGATGCCGTTATGTTTGGCAGAAAAGATCATTTTGACTTTTTATATATGGTTCCTGTTTTGTTTGTGCGGGCTGCAGAACAACAATTGGGAAGTCCGGATAATGCTTTGCTGGGTATTGATGGCAAAGCCAATATTGCAAAAAAAATACAGCTTTACGGCCAGGTGGTTTTAGATGAGTTTAAACTAAGCGAAATAAAAGCAAAAAAAGGATGGTGGGCAAATAAATACGGCATTCAAATGGGTTTAAAATATATTGATGTTGCGGGTATTAAAAACCTGGATCTTCAATTGGAAAGTAACCGGGTTCGGCCATTTACTTATTCGCACTTTGATTCCGTAGCCAACTATACGCATTACAACCAACCGTTCGCTCACCCGCTGGGTGCAAACTTTCAGGAGTACATAAGCATACTGAGGTACCAACCACTTAAAAAGTTATATCTGCAGGCTAAAATCATTTCGTGGAAACAAGGACTTGATTTGAATGGATTAAATTATGGTAGCAACCCCTTAAGAAATTACAATACCCGAGTGAGTAATTATGGATTTGAAGTGGGCAGTGGCAACCTTGCTAAAGGATTAAATGCAAACTTTCTTGCCTCGTACGAGTTAAAAGAAAACATGTTTATTGATGCAAACCTGCAAAACCGCAGTTTTAAAAAGAACGTTGGTGGCAATCAGAATACTACGGTGCTTTCGTTAGGTTTCCGCTGGAATATGGCCCGACGTAATTTTGATTTTTAAAATAAAAAGAAAGTGAAAAAACAGGCAATGAGACATTTCTCATTGCCTGTTTTTTGTTTATATAATGTTGCTTTTACAGTATGCGTAATTTAATTACCTTGGCATTTTAGAAAAAAAAACTGCTTGTACCATTTGCTATTAAAAACCGGCGATATAGGTGCTTCCAAAAGTTATAAAGTACAAGAGTGCGACGCAACGGCTGTTTCAACAAAGTTTTGCCGCCTGGTTCAAAAAAAAAAACACTTTAAAATGAACTGATTATTTTAAAAATGATTTTTTTAAAATAATATTTTAATAACCATATTGCTGGTTTAAATTAGTTTCTTTTGCAGCAATTTTGATTAAAACCAGGTTTTTTAAATACATCCTAAACCACTTAATAATATGACATTACTTGAACTTAAAAACCTTAAAAAATATTATGCTACCCAGAAGGCTGTTGACGACATCAGCTTTTCGATAAAACAGGGTAGCATATTCGGGCTTTTGGGGCCCAATGGCGCGGGTAAAACCACGCTATTAAGAATGATCACCGGCATTTTTTACCCCGATAGTGGTGACATTATGTTTAACGGTACGCAGTTTAAACCTATGGAGGACAATCTTTTTATTGGCTACATGCCCGAAGAAAGAGGCCTCTATAAAAAAATGAAAATAGGCGAACAGGCGCTTTACCTTGCCCAGCTTAAAGGCCTTAGCTATAATGATGCTATGGAAAAAACCAAGTACTGGTTCAGGCGCATGGAAATGGAAAGCTGGTGGAATAAAAAGGTGGAAGACTTAAGTAAGGGTATGAGCCAAAAACTGCAGTTTGTAATTACGGTTTTGCACAATCCTAAGCTCATTATCCTGGACGAACCCTTTAGTGGACTGGACCCTGTAAATGCCAACCTTATTAAAGACGAAATTTTTGACCTGGCCAAAAATGGTTCCACAGTTATTTTCAGCACACACCGTATGGAGCAGGTTGAAGAAATTTGCGATCATATTGTACTGGTAAACCAGGGCCAGAAAATATTAGATGGTACCGTACAGGAAGTTAAACAGAATTTTAAAGAAAACCTGTTTAGCATACAATTAAGCGAAGTTCCACCGGCCATTATGAGTTCCGATTTTGAAGTAATTAAAAAGCTTGACCATAAACTGGTAGTTAAGATAAACGATAATAGCAGCAGCAACAATGTGCTTAAATATTTTATTGATCAACAGATATCCGTCGAAGGATTTAATGAAATATTGCCTTCACTAAACGAAATTTTTATACGCCTGGTTGAAGGAACCAAAACCAGCCGCCAGTTTCAAACCGTAGCACAGTAATTACCCTTAAACCTTTAAAAATTTTATATGCGCAAAATAATTCTTATAATAAAACGCGAATACTTAACCCGGGTTCGCAAAAAAACATTTATACTTTCAACCATTTTAACTCCCTTATTATTTGTTGGTTTAATAACGGCGGTCACTGTTATTTCAGTTAAAAATTTTGACAAGGAAACCATTGCCGTTATTGATAATGCAAATGTTTTTAATGGTAATATAGCCAATGCAAAGGCAGTTACATTTTCGTTTCCCAAGGGTGTTGACAGCACCAACTATAAACAAAAAGGCTTTAGTGCAGTGCTGTATATACCAGAAGACAGCAGTAACCGCTACAGGCTGGTATCAAAAAAACAATTTGGATTAATTGCAGAAGACAATGTGCAGGACAGGCTGAATGAAGCCATGGAAAACAAAATGCTTCGCAGCCAGTATAACATTGATATGATGGAGCTGGACTCTGTGCGAAAAAACGCCACTCGTGCTCAATTAGACCAGGCTTATTACGAAGGATCGGAAGTTAAAAAAGGCAATAGCGGCCTGGCCTATGGAATAGG
>JBBSJX010000191.1:0-7523 GCA_038256825.1 Chitinophagales bacterium | reverse complement strand
GGCCGGCAATATCATATTCAGTAAGTCGCATACAAGTATTGTAAATAATTAGAGCAACAAATCTGCTGCGCTTTGCTCAACAATACTTCCGTATTTCTACCGGATTTCGTTTGCAACAGGCTATTCTTCAGTTAAGCCCGGCTTTACAATACCGGCTAAAAAAGCATAGCTAACAAGCCCCGCCGTATTCTGCGCACCCGTCTTTCGTAGCAGGCTTTCCCGGTAACTTTCAATGGTCCTTTCACTTAGATTAATGCTTTCTACAATTTTTTTGCTGGTTAGTCCGGCGCATATACCTTGCAAAACAGCAATCTCACGCTCACTAAAAACGGCTCTCACCGTCCCTCGCTTTGGATTATAAATCCCCCTTCTTACCAATTGGTTCACCCTTTCCTGCCCCGAATTGCAGAAGCCGCTATGTCCGCTCAGCACCAAATTAATAACCATAACGGTTTCTTTCTTACTCGCCCGTTTCAACACAATACCATCAAATCCCGCCTCAAGCATATTCATAAATAAAAAATCATTCTCATCACTCACATAAGCTATCAATGCGGTCGTGGGGTATTTATCTTTAATTACTGCAGCCGCTTCCAACCCATCCACATCCGGCATTCGTATATCTGTTATAACAAGGTCCGGCTCAAATTGTGCTACAGCCTCTATAAGTCGCTTGCCGTTTTCTACCGCAGCAATTACAAGCAGCGGTTCACAGCTTTCTATTATTTGCATCAATCCTTCCCTCACACACACATGATCATCAGCAATTACAATTCTTTTTGTGTTGGCTGTTATCATAAAATAATAGTTGGATTAAAAACTTATAGCTCAGTCCCTGCTTCTTTGCCGGAAAAATTGCGGCACCCCGCTCACACCCTATCCCACTTTTAAAAGGATCTCCCATTGGCACCCCTTTATCGCCTGCACCCTCGCAGTCCCTTGCAGGAACATGGCCCGGTTAATAATATTACCAATGCCAAGTCCCTGCTCAGGTAAACTCCCCGCTTCCATATCAAACCCTTTCCCGTTATCTGCACTTCGGATGGCAAGTACAGGCTTTTCATAGTCAAATGAAATAACCAGGCGGCTGGCTGATGCATGTTTTATCGTATTATGGATGATCTCTTGCACGATCCTGTAAATATGGGTGGCTGCGCTTTTCGACAGTTGAGGTAATTCCTCACAATGCAATTCAATGTCAAGATTATCCAGCATGCGCTTCTCCAGCACCAGTTCTTTTAAACTATATAACAAACCTTTACGCTGCAAACTTAATGACACCATCGAATGGGAGATCAATTGTAATTGTTCCTCTAGTACTACCAGTTGCTCCCGTCCCAAACTCAGCATTTGTCGGCTCCGTTCATCAGCCCCAACGCTATCCTCTATCTTTCGCCGCACACTATATATCAGCGGCGTAGCCTCATCATGCAAATCGGCCGCAATCCTGGCTCGCTCCTTTTCCATCCTGTTCATAGTGGCCTCCATCCTTAACCTTATTTTTCGCCAAAGTCTTCTTTGCAACCAGATAGAACTGCTGGCAAATACCAGCGTAAACAACAGGATAATCAATCCACATGCTATCAGTACATAATAAACCGGGGTTTCTGCGGTATCCATAATACGGCAATTAAAAATAAAAAATTACATATAGCATTTACTATACAACTTGCTTTAAATGCCGCTGCCTGAAGCTCCATACTTAAACCTGCCCCATAGCTCAGAAACAACTCTAGCAATAGCATGGTGCTGAAATAACAGCAAAACCCACAACAAAATAAAAAAGTGGCCGACCTCAGCAATACTCCGGTATAGCTTATTACAAGCAGGTTAACACAAAAAATACTCATCACAACAATCATTGCAGAAGACACTACTATAAAAACGGGACCAATAACCTGTAGACCTTGCCAGTTACGATTCTCCCAAATCCACAGCGCTATCATCAAAAATCCGCCAAAATGATACCAGCTGCTGCGCCGCACAAAAAGTCCCAACCGTTTAAACTGAACCAAAAGCAGCAAAGCTTCCGCTAAAAGAAATATATTGTTGTTCACTGCATTTGAATGGCCGTTGGCAATCACCACACTGCTTACAATTTCATTTACAAAACCCAACTGCAGTAATACCAGGATTGGGTAATACCTCGCCTCCACTTTCCGCCACCGCCAGGCGGCGGCCATTGCCGCAGGTGCTATAGTATAGCCCAGTATCACCATCTGCTCGTAACTCATAAACCCTGTTTTATGTATTTAACGGCGAATCGGGCGGGCATGCAGGTGGGCAGCGTTGTCCCCTTTCAATGATCTCCGGCTCATCTTCCTCGGTCTCATTAACCGCAGGCAAAAGGTCTTCATTACTGATGTTTACGCCAACCAATAAAACATGTACTTGCTTGTTCTCATCCATACCATAATAAATACGGATTCCTGCACAGCCTGTAAAGCTCAATAACGCATCAATAGAATCCCTGTTAAATGTTTCACTTAATGGCAAAATATCCATCCCCTGGTAAGTTGTTGCAAGAATGGCTTCCCTGTTGGCACGGTAAAGAGTCGTCATGTCAATTGCAGTTGCTAAGCTAATCGGGTGATCTGTCGCATTGGGCAAACTAGTTGTTGCTGGCATAA
This sequence comes from Chitinophagales bacterium, assembly GCA_038256825.1. Taxonomy (GTDB): domain Bacteria; phylum Bacteroidota; class Bacteroidia; order Chitinophagales; family Chitinophagaceae; genus Segetibacter. The sequence goes on along the minus strand of JBBSJX010000191.1, from coordinate 4,893 downwards.
AAAATGTTTTAGGGTTTAAAAATATAGTCGCAATATCCCCATCATTTCAACACCAAACAACCGTACAAATACGGATATTAAGATAATATTTTTTCCTGTCTCAACAAAAATTACCGCCGTTTTTTTTGAACCCGGCCTGCCGGCAGGCACAAAGGGCACAAAGACGAAAAGGCGCACAAAGAGCACGGGTTGAAAGGTTGATTGGTTGATTGGTTGAAATGTTTAGAGGTTTAAAAATTCCAAATAACAATTAAAATGTGCATCTTCATTTAGCATTTTCCCGATTGCGATCGGGAGATTTTTGAATTTAGCATTTAGCATTCAACATTCAACATTCATAATTTCCCCTCTGCGTTCATCTGCGGGACATTTATTTTGAACCACAAAGGGCACAAAGGCAGAAAGGCGCACAAAGAGCACAAGGCTGGGTGGGAATGGTTGATTGGTTGATTGGTTGATTGGTTGAAATGTTTAGAGGTTTAAAAATTCCAAATAGCAATTAAAATGTGCATTTTCATTTAGCATTCAACATTCAACATTCATAATTTCCCCTCTGCGTTCATCTGTGCATCTTCATTTTCCCGATTGCTATCGGGATCAACATTCTCCCGATATCTATCGGGATCATAATTTCCCCTCTGCGTTCATCTGTGCATCTTCATTCTCCCGATTGCTATCGGGATCAACATTCAACATTTCCAACCCCTTCATTCCAGCTTCGTTCGCCTAAACATTCCCAAAAAATTTTATGATTACCAACCTCCTTCAACGCCGCCAAATGGTTAACATGATGCATGTCCGTGCCCGTATAAGAAGCCAGGCCTTTCTTAATAATATACCGGGCTGCCTTCGCCACCGGATTTCCATAATAACCCGTAAGTGACAGCAGGTTTACCTGCAGTTTAAAACCCAGCTCCTGCAACAGGTGATAAGCTTTGTAATTGTCGTGAAAATAAGCGTAACGCTCAGGGTGTGCCAGGATGGGAGTATAGCCGCCCGTAATAATGGCGAAGCTCATTTGCTTTGGGTTATCCGGGCGATAGCCAAAGGAAAATTCAGTTAAGAGGATATTATCCTTGATGGTAAGCAGGCGCTCACCTTTTTCCAGCATTTCAAAAAAAGAGTCATCCAGCATATATTCTGCCGCTGCACTCACTTTAAAATCATTCCCCTCTTGTTGCAATGCCGCCTGCAGTTCAGCCAGGGCCGCATTGATGGTTTCGGGTGTATTGCGGTATAGGTCGCTGATAACATGCGGCGTGGCAATGCTGCGGGTAAAACCCAGTTGTTGCAGACCATGTACCAGCTCCAGAGAGGTAGCAATATCCGGCGACCCGTCATCAATACCCGGCAATATATGCGAATGAATATCCGTATTAATAGGAAAATATCCCTCCGGCATAGGCGGACCCGACTTAAAAAAACTAAAAGACATGAGGAAAAATAGGCAATTTCCGGCTGATTACCATACCCGATTAGGTTTCACGCATAATAAGAGTTGAGAGTTGAGAGTTGAGAGTTGAAAGTTGAAAGTTGAGAGTTGAGAGTTGAGAGTTGAAAGTTTAAGAATTCCAAATAACTATTATAAAGTGCATTTTCATTCACAATTCACAATTCACAATTCACAATTCACAATTCACAATTCACAATTATCAATTATCAATTATCAATTATCAATTCACATCGCTTATCCTTTTTTGATGTTCCGAAACTGGTGCAGCTTCAGCAAAGGCTTCAGTATAGAAACCATAAACGCCAGCGGGATCTTGTTCCGTTTCATAGCCAGGTAATCCCTGCGGTTTGCCCGCAGGCGCTGCTTCAGGTTCTTATTACTGGCACCACCCACCCGCATCCGTACAATAAGCTTAGGCAGGTAGCTCGCAGAAACATGATGCTGAAACAGGTACCTTGCCATAAACTCGTAATCGGCAGCGGTAAAATAATGGGTTTCATAACCACCATATTTTTTCAGCAGGGTACGCTTAAAATAAAAAGTAGGGTGCGCCGGCATCCAGCCCACCATAAACCGGCTGCGGTTAAAGGGCAGTCCCTTCCATATCCGTAATACCTTGTTCACATCATGCTGCGCCACGTATTCCAGGTCGCCATAGATAGCATCCGTTTTCTGCTCTAAAAAATGTTTTACAATATCCACCACCACATGGTCATTATCCAGCACATCATCGCTGTTCAGTATCCCAATTACATCGCCGGTGGCCATTGCCATACCCTTATTGATGGCATCATACATGCCCCCGTCAGTTTCACTTATCCAACTGCTGATACCCTGTTCATATTTCTTAATGATGCCTATAGTGCCATCGCTGCTCTTACCATCTACAATGATATGCTCTATATGCTGGTAGGTTTGCGATTGCACGCTACGGATGCAATCCGCCAGGTACTTCGCAGAATTATAAGTGACGGTGATGATACTAACCTTCATGGGTGGCTGCCGGTTGTTTACAGGAATAAATGATTGCTGTGAAACTGAGTCTGTTTTGTTGCCGGTTCCCGTAAGCTCGTTCATAATCAACCTTTTTAAATTAACATAGTTGGGGGGCGGCACTTTCATAACATAAGGCAGATAATAGACTTCCTTAACCGAAAATAGTAAAAAATTCCCAGTCACTATTTCTTCTGTGAGGTTAAACAATGGTTAACGTTCCACAATAATGTTCTCCATTACCAGCATATCCATATTAGTGCGCAGGTAACAGGCAAGGGCTTCTTCGGGGCTGTTGACTGTTTAGTTTAAAGGTCAACGTCTTACAATTAATCAATTATTCGCCCACGTATACGAACGCAGGGATTTCCCTGGTAGATACTGTAAGCTTCTAAATTTTTTACCGCTACCCCACCTACTGCTAATACAGCGTGGCTATAACAGGTAATACCAGGACAAACAACGGCTTTTGCACCTATCCACACCCCATCTTCCAGCGTAACAGGCGCTACAGATAAATCAAAATGTTGTTTACGGAAATCATGGTTGCCACAAAGTATCATGGCGCCCTGCGATAAACATACATGCTTACCTAAGCTCACTTTTGCCAGGTTATCTATCCACACCCCTTCTCCAATCCAGCAATGATCCCCTATTTCTAACAGCCACGGATATTTAATAATAACACCCGGCTTAATGATAATACCAATCCCCATTGTAGCACCAAAACTTCTTAGCAAAAAAACCTTAAACGAATATATCGGGATAAGGGAGGCTTTAATGAACAAACCATTCAACACAAACCAGCAGGCCCTTTTAAAAAAAGAACCTGGACGGTACCAACTGTTATCATATTTGCTTAGGTCAGTCGTATTCATTCATTAACATTTTGCAGGATCAAAACGCATTATAAAGGAAAAATGTTGTACAAGTCGTATCAGCGTCTTACCGTATTTTGATTACGTTCGTACATCCAGATCATGAGAAAGATAGCCGTATAGGAAAAAATATTGAACCAGGTATGATGATCTATTCCCAATGGCATCGGCTGGTTCTTGTTTATGGAGATTAGGAATAGCGTAATACGGCTAATATTAATACTCCATAAAAGCAACAGGCCTCCGATCACCCAGGCCGTTTTTTTAATCCAGCTACCCGAATTACTGATCACATAGGCGATCCAGAAACTGAAAACCCCATACCCCACACAATCCATTGCAATAATGACCCCCCTTTTACCAACGATGCGAACAATAAACGCTGGCTCAATGGCGGTTTCATAACCGAACCAACCGGTAAGCATACTAACATTCGCAACGATCATACGCTTAAGGCCACTCACATAATCGAGGTGGTTAGCTACAAACGGACTGTAATACCCACCCGGTGCCGCCAGGCCAATGATGAGCAAAGTGCCGCCATACAGCACCGCAAAAATGCCGAGGAAACGAAACAGGTAAAGTAGAAATGGTTTATAGTTTTTCATCAGTTCCGGGCGATCCGGTAAACATCGCCTTGTATTGCGCTTTAAGTAGTTCGGGATTAGTGCTCTTGTCTGCCAGGGCAATGGCACCCTTGTTCCATACATCAAATTCATGTTCATCCATCGCTGCAAATTGCTGGATGGCTTCCCGCACACCGGCAACAGTATTCGAAATATTAATACCAGCCTGCTGCGCTTCCAGCCCGTTCCAGGGTGTAAAGCCACTGGTAATAACCGGTAGGCCCGCACTCAAGGCCTCATAAATGGCGTGACCAAAATTCTCACTCTTGCTAGGCAAAATAAATACCTGCCCTTTCTGCAATGCCTGCGGCACAAAATAGGGCGACACTTCTTTATGGTATTGCACGCTAATATTTGCGGGCAGTTGTTCCATCACCTGCAAACACTGATCCCAATAGGCAGCATCTTTAACAGGCCCGAAAATATCGTATTGCACCTCCTCTGTACATCGTTTCAATGCTTCCAGTACAAGTAAGATATTCTTCATAGGACTAATCAATGCAATGCTTACCAGCTTTAACTGGCCTGCATGTTTGGCAGGCAATGTAAGCGGACCGATAAACCGGGAAAAATTAGCCGCTTCATATAGTCTTACTGAAGCACCTAACCGTTGCCGGATATGCTCCGTTTCAAAAGCATCGGTTGAATGCATTGCCGTTCTCTTTTGTAATCCAACCCACTTCATCAAATGCAGGAAAATCCTTTTCTTTAATTGCTTTTCAGCCAGGGCACCGGGATGCAACATCCCCCTTACACTTAATAACTTCTCCGGGCCATTTATAAAAAATAAGGGCACCAGGGTAAAATGCCAGTCGTATAACCCTACCATGTACAACAACTGTGGGGCTACCTCTTTTGTTAACAACAGTAGCGTATTGCTCCTGCCCTCTTTTGGGGCATACCAAACCTTGGTATAAGCGTTAAACTGCACCCATTGCCCGGT
>JBBSJX010000190.1:0-7584 GCA_038256825.1 Chitinophagales bacterium | reverse complement strand
GGTATTCGATCATCAATGAATAATACTCCGGGAAGTTTTGGAGCAGGTATCGATATTAACGAGCTGGTTAATATGTTTAAGTTTAGAAAGAACAGAAGCATGCAGGCTTTTAAAGACAGGTTAATAAAAGAAGAGCAGGATAAATACATAGACCATCGTTTCAGCAAAGCATTGGTAAAAAAATTAACACGCCTTGAAACACCAGAACTGGAATATTTTATGAAAGAATACAGGCCAACCTATGAAATGTCTCTAACCCTTAACCAGTTGGAATTTGGCCAGTTTATAATAGAAGCATTTAAATATTATTCAACAGTAAAAAAAGGAAACATAAACAAGCAAACCATTCCTTTAAATAACTAACACGAACTATCTAATTAATGTTTTCTTCCAGTTTTTCGTGGTTATCACCACCCAGGCTATAGTAATTGTTTTCTTCGTCTTCCTCGCCTATCGCTTCATTTTCATCATCTAATTCAGCTCCGGGCACATCTAAATCTTCGCCGGTAGCATCTAATCCCAGTCGCCCCGCCAGCGCTTCATCATCTCCCATATCCATATCCTGGTCCTTATCACCTAAAATCATTAAATCTTCTGCAGTTACATCGGAACTATTATTAGATTTTTCCTTTTCATTACCCAGAATTTGATCACCAATATTGTTATCCATTTTATTATTGAGGTTATCATTTTCATTTCCACGGGTAAGATTATCCACATCCATATCCACATTGCCTTCATTATTGTCCGGATCTAAAAGGTCATCTTTTGCAGGATAATGTGGATAACCCGGATAATCCTGGTCAATTTTTTCGTCGTTTGATTCAGGAACTTCTTCAGCAGTTTTTATTGGTTTTGAAGGTTCATTTTCCTGGCCATCTTTTTCTTTAGTTTCAGGTTGAGTAGTGTCTTCTTGTTTCATACAGTATATTTTATTTTCACTATTAAAAAATTTATGCCTCCAAGTTTTGGCACGTTTTTCAATGATAAAACTTTTATTCTATGTATTAAATTTAAAAAACAAAAAAAGAGCAGCCTAAATAGTTGACTTAAGATTGAACCATCTCACAAAATTCTATAAATAAACTTTTTGCAATGAAACTAGAAATTGCCGCTAACAACCACAGAAATGGAATGAAAGGCTCCGAACTAAATAGCGCCTTACTTAATTTAACCAGAAATTTTAAAAAGATAGTCCTCCCTGGTAAAGGCATTTTTTTAAATTCCGCCGCAATTGCCAATAACCATGGCATGGTTTATAAATCTGAAGCACAAAAAAACAATAAGGGAACTTTCATTAAAACGGCTGCAATAACTGCAGGAATGCTTGTAGCTCACATGGTTAAAAAGCAAAGGCAGCTAAATAAACAGCGCCAAATGCAAAACCTGCTGGATTTTGAATATAATTTTTAAAACAACAACTCCACATAATAAAAAGGGCTACCACATGGTAGCCTTTTTATTTATATTGACCAGACATTTTAAAAATTATGAGGCTTTCGTTGCAGCTTGCCGTCGCTGGTAACCAAAATTTATACAATTAATCCGGCTTTTCTGCTAATATCTAACATCCTGTCAATTGGTTTTTTAGCCGCCAGTCTTAAATTTTCTTCCATAATAATTTCGGGAAGTTCATACTCCATGCACAGGTATAATTTTTCCAGAGTATTAAGTTTCATATACGGGCAATCGTTACAGGCACACGCATTCGTTGGCGGTGCCGGTATAAAAGTTTTGTGTGGCGAATCCTTTTGCATTTGGTGCAGAATACCCGTTTCAGTCACCACAATAAACTCATTTGCACTATCCAAAGCGGAGTATTTAAGTAGTTGGGTAGTACTTCCAATAAAATCAGCAGCACGCAAAACCGCTTCTTCACATTCGGGATGTGCAATAACCTTAGCGTATGGGTGACGCACTTTAAGCCTGGTTATTTTTTCGAGGCTAAAAATTTCATGCACCATACAGGCACCATTCCACAACAACATGTTTCTGCCTGTCTTTTTAATTAGGTAAGCACCCAGGTTTTTATCAGGGGCAAAAATGATCTTTTGTTGGGGTGGTAAACTTTCAATAATTTTTTCGGCATTGCTGCTTGTGCAAATAATATCGCTGAGCGCCTTAATCTCAGCAGTGCAGTTAATATAGGTAATCACCACATGGTCAGGGTGCTGATGTTTAAAGGCCCTGAAGAGGTCCGCAGGGGCACTGTCGGCCAACGAGCAGCCTGCCTTCAGGTCGGGAAGCACCACTTTTTTAGTGGGGTTCAAAATTTTGGCGGTTTCGGCCATAAAATGCACACCGGCAAAAACAATCAAATCTGCAGTGGTGCTTTGGGCCTTTTGGGCCAGTCCTAAACTGTCGCCTAAAAAGTCCGCTACATCCTGTATATCCGGCTCCTGATAAAAATGCGCCATTATGATGGCGTTTTTTTCTTTCTTCAATCTTTCAATTTCTGCAAACAGGTCCAGGTGCACATCAATGTCCACGTCAAGAAAACCTTTTTCTGTAATCTTATTTTTTGCCAATGCTATGTTCATAACTATTGTAGTATTATTAAAGACTCTTTTATTTATATAAAAAACCTATTACTATTACGGCTGTGAATAGCGGGATAACTTTTTTATAAAGAATTTGCAAAATTAAAGTTACCTACTTTATCCACGGTATCTAACATGTATTCCACACCTTGGTTTTCAATAAAATTCACCTTTCAGGCGGTTTGCCCACATCTGTGGATTACTCATGGGCTGTAAAAGTATTTTACTTTTTTAACAAAAATGGCTGTTAATAGCGTTGGGATAACCTGTAGGTTATTGACTACCCTCCCCCGCTTCATACCCCGGTCAACATTTTCAACCCATTCTATCCACCTGTGCGGGTTGCTGTTTTAGTGGGTTTTCCACAGTTTTTGGGTTTGTAAACATCGCTGTGTGGATAGCGGTTTTTCCGGTTTTTTTAACCGCCGAAAAAAAAGCAGGTGACCGGCCGGGTTTCCACATTACTCATCTGCTAAAAAATAGTGCTCATAAGGGTTTGCCAAGGTTATCCACAATTTGTTCAAACCATATATTCCCCTATTTTTGCCGTCCACTTTTAAAAGCTATATAATAATATGTCGGTTATTCAAAAAATCAGGGATAAATATGCTGCGGTTGTAATTGCAGTTATTGCCCTTAGTTTGGTTGGTTTTATTTTAATGGATGCCTTTGTTGGAAGAAGTCGCGGCGGTGCAACAGGCGGAACTACTATTGGAAAGGTAAATGGCGAAAAAATAGAAAGAAACGATTTTGAAAGAAGACTTGCCATGCAAAAACAATTGTACGGAGCACAAGCTCCCCAGCAAGAGCAATTAATCAGCAGCGTTTGGGAGCAGAGTGTTGATGAAATTGTAATGGCACAGGAATACGAAAAATTGGGATTACAATTTACAGGTAAAGAATTGAACGATTTGTTATTTGGTAATAATGCACCTCAATGGCTCAAAAACGAATTTACGGATCCTCAAACCGGGGTGTACAAGGTTAACGAGGCAAAACAATATTTTGCCAACATGAAAAAACAACAGGATAATCCTAACCTTGAAATGTTTAACGAAGGTTATATTACCCCAACCATTAACCAGGCGCTTCGCGAAAAATATATGGCTTTATTAAGTCAAACGGTTTATGTTCCAAAGTGGATGGCTGAAAAAACAGTTGCCGATCAAAACGCCATATCATCTTTCTCCTACGTTATGGTGCCTTACACAAGCATAAGCGATAGTGCAGTAAAAGTAACTGAAGATGATATTGATAATTATATAAGCAAGCATAAGGAAGAGTTTAAGCAGGAAGAAGATACCAGATCCGTGAACTATGTAACTTTTAATGCATTGCCAACAGCACAAGACAGTGCCGCAGTTTTAAACCAGGTGAATGCTTTAAAATCAGAATTTGAAACTGCAACCGATGCGAGTGCATACTTAAACAGGGTTTCAAGCGAAACACCATTTTTAGATGCTTATGTACTGGGTTCAAAAATACAGGTTCCCAATGCTGCGCAAATTACCAGCTTAGCCGATGGCCAGGTTTACGGACCTTATCTTGATGCAAATACTTATACCCTTGCAAAAATGATAAGCCGTCGCAGCATCCCCGATAGCGTAAAAGTGCGCCACATATTAATTAAAACAGGCGATCAGGGTCAGCAAAGCGTGCCCGATAGTATTGCAAAAAGCAGGATTGATAGTATTGCAGCGGCTATTAAAGGTGGAGCGGATTTTAATGCAATGGTTTTACAATTCAGCGACGACCAGGGAAGTAAGGCAACTAAAGGAGAGTATGAATTTTCGAGCACACAAATGGCTACCATTAGCAAAGAATTTGCTGATGTAGCATTTTATGGTAATACCGGCGACAAGAAAGTAGTAAAAGTGGAAAATTCGTCATACAGTGGTTACCATTATATTGAAGTACTGCAACAAAAAAATGCCGGCATAGCTTATAAAATTGCCTACCTGAGCAAACCCATTGATGCAACACAGGAAACCATAAACACTGCCAGCAATGCAGCTTCTCAGTTTGCAGCCAACAGCCGCAACCAAAAGCAATTTGAAGAAAATGCAGCAAAACAAAATATGCAGCCATTATCGGCCGGCGATATTAAACCAAACGATTATACACTGCAAGGTTTAGGCGAAAGCCGCCAGTTTGTTCGTTGGATTTACGACAACAAATTGGGAGATGTTAGTGAGCCTTACGAAATTGGTGATAACTACGTGGTAGCCTTAGTAACAGGTGTACACAAAAAAGGAACCATGAGCGCTGCTAAAGCACGCCAGGCAGCCGAGCCTTTTATCCGTAACGAGAAAAAAGCACAACAAATTATTAGCACTAAATTTAAAGGTGGTAGCACCATGGAGGCTGTAGCACAAGCTGCAGGCGAGCAGGTTTTACGTGCTGATAGCGTAGGTTTTGTATCACCATTTATTCAGAACGTGGGTAACGAGCCAAAGGTTACCGGTGCCGCATTTAATAAATCAATCCAGGGTAAAGTAACCGAGCCTATTGCAGGTAATACCGGGGTTTTTGTTATTAAAGGCGAAGGTATTTCAGCAGTTGCCAGCTCAACCATGAACGCTGAGGAGCTGCGCAAGCAAATGGAAATGCAGCAAAAGCAAATGGGTGGTTTCCGCAGTGTTGAAGCACTAAAGAAAGCCGCAACAATTAAAGACAACCGATACGATTTTTATTAATCGTTTTAAAAGTTATATTAGCAACCCTGCCCAATTGGCGGGGTTGTTTGTTTTTAGGAAGAAATGAATAGGGTGGGCCGGGCATTTGCTTTTCATAGCAGCATTGTTGCGTCGCCCTCTTGTACTTTTAGTTTAATTAGCAGCTTTAAAAATTGTTCAGGTAAAAAAGGGCTTGTGGGTAAAAGTTACAAGTTTTTTTGCCGCATTATGTACAACCGATGAAGTGATTGCGACGCAACGATGATGCCATATAAAACCAATGCTGGTATTTAAAAACCCATCTTTTTCCATAATGTTAATAACCGTTTGTAAACCTAACCTAGTGTTCAGTTACTGGTATGGATAGTAACTTTACAATAATTTCATAACAAATACCAGATTGGGCATTAACACCTTCAAAATATAAAAATGGAAAATATCATTATAAATAAAGTTGCCGAAAGTTCAATATTATCTTTCGATTTGGAAACCTATTACCCCGAAGGCGAAACCGCCATTTTTGATTTAAAAGAATATTTATTCAGGGGCCTCATTTTAAGAGAAAAAGAATTTAGAACAGCACTTTTACAATTTGACTGGGACGTTTACCGAGATAAAAATGTTGCCCTTACATGCAGTGCCGATGCCATAATACCTATGTGGGCCTATATGTTAGTAACGGCAAACCTGCAACCCATAGCTAAACAGGTTTTCTTTGGCGATGAAAAAACATTAGTAAACAACCTGTTTATAAAAAATTTAGCACAAGTTAATGGCGAGGAGTTTACTGATAAACGTGTAGTGATAAAAGGTTGTGGCGATAAGGTTATACCCGAAGCAGCTTATGTAGAAATTACCAATAAACTAAGGCCTTATGTAAAAAGCCTTATGTATGGTGAGCCTTGTAGCACCGTTCCTATATTTAAACGCAAATAAATACAGATAACCCGGCAGCAAGATGGCTACCCGTTATTTGATGCTAAAATCATACTTTTAAGTAACCACTAAAACAGGTTACTATGAGCAACATTAAAAAAGAAGAGATCAAGCAGGAAGTGTTTGACCTATACGACGATTATGCCCACAGTCGCATAAACCGCCGCGATTTTATGCAAAAGTTATCTTTGTATGCAGTGGGTGGGCTAACGGTAACCTCGTTAATGAGTTTCCTCATGCCCAACTATCAAAATAACATACAGGTAAAAGCCGATGACCCACGTATAAATACTGAATACATAACTTATAATTCGCCCAAAGGTGGTGGACCTATAAAAGGCTTATTATGTATGCCTGCCGATGAAAAAAGTAAAATGGGAGGTGTAGTAGTTGTACATGAAAACCGTGGTTTAAACCCCTATATTGAAGATGTGGCCCGGCGTGCGGCCGTTGCAGGTTTTATTACCCTGGCACCCGATGCTTTAACCCCGCTGGGTGGTTACCCTGGTACCGACGATGCCGGTCGCGAAATGCAGAGCAAGCGCAACAGAGACGAAATGCTGGAAGATTTTATAGCAGCTTACGACACCCTTAAAACCCATAAAAATTGTAATGGTAAAGTTGGAGTAGTTGGTTTTTGTTTTGGCGGAGGTATTGCCAATTTGATGGCGGTACGTTTACCAGGTTTAGCAGCCGCTGTTCCTTTTTATGGTGGTCAGCCACCCATTGAAGATGTGCCTAAAATACAGGCGCCCCTGCTGTTGCAGTATGCCGGGTTAGATACCCGTGTAAACGAAGGCTGGCCTGCATACGAAGCCGCCTTAAAAGCAAATAATAAAAAATATACAGCTTACATGTACCCGAATGTAAATCATGGTTTCCACAACGATACTACCCCGCGCTACGATAAAGCAGCCGCAGAACTTGCCTGGCAACGTACCATTGATTTTTTTAAAGAGAATTTGAGTTAGGAAAATATGGGGCTTTCTACTTCAAACATAAATTAGCCTGGGTTCGGGCTATACGCTTGTAGTCCTCGCTACGCTGCGGGCTACCGCTTCTATCCCGCAGCCATTCAGCAGGCAAATATCTATTAAGCAAAAAGTGCAACGTCAAAAAAAGAATACTTTTAACGTTGCACTTTTTATGTATAATGCCTAATCCGGGGGGAATAAAAACTATTTAATAGCTGCTATTGCGGCAGCATAATCTGGCTCCTTACCAATTTCGGGTACCTGTTGCTCGTATACAATTTTACCTTCGGGATTTACCACAATTACGGCACGGCTTAATAAACCTTTCATAGCGCCATCCGCTATCTGAACGCCAAATTCGGTTCCAAAATTATTTCTGAAATCTGATAACATCACAACACGGTCGATTCCTTCGGCTCCACAAAATTGTTTTTGTGCAAAGGGAAGGTCCTTACTAAT
>JBBSJX010000189.1:0-7600 GCA_038256825.1 Chitinophagales bacterium | reverse complement strand
TCTAACATAAACCATCAATTATTATTATTAGAATATACTATTTTTTGTTACCAGCTTTTGGGTCTTTGTTCATCATTGTTGTAGCCTGACCGACTTTCAGCGGTTCACTCACTTATACTTTTAAATCTTTACGCAGCAAGCATTAATGCCACTTATTCAATCCAGTGTAAGTACATACTTATTGGCATCATTGCAAAAGCAAGACAAACTATAATGGCAAAGCCCCGGCCTGTATAACGTAACATTTTTAAATAACGGTTGTTCGATAGGCCGATTGTGCGGAAGGCACTTTCAAATCCATGCATTAAATGGTAGGCCAGCGATATACATCCGATTACATAAAGTAACACTACAATGGGGTTACTGAAAACAACCAGCATTTCGGCATATAAATTATGGTATTGTGCTCCTAAAGCAGGTACATAACTCACTTCTTCTAACGGCTTAACATTTGCCATTCCACCAAAGCGTGAAGGGATCCAGAAATGATAAATGTGCATAATCAGGAACAAAAGAATTAAAGTGCCCAGCAATCCCATACTACGGCTATACCATTTGCTGCCTCTTTCGCCATAATCAATGGCATACTTAATATTTCTTTTTTTCTGGTTTTCGAGTGTGAGTATATAGCCCTGTATTAAATGGAGAATGATACCGGCAAAAAGTCCAATTTCCATTAACCTTATTACCAGCATGGAACCCATAAAATTGGCCCCGGTATTAAACATCCTTCCTTGATCGTTTGCCCAAATAGTTGCATTTAAACCAACGTGCACCACCAGGAAAAGAATTAATGAAATTCCGGTAAGGGCCATCACGAACTTCTTGCCTATTGATGAAGTGAACATTTGTTTCCAGGTCATAATGCGAGTTTAGTGTTAAAAAAATCGGTGCAAAAATAACACACGATCAGCAGCAAATAATTATTAATAATAATTATTTTATCATAACCACTATAAGAACAAACTTTTAGGTGTTTGGTTTATAGCTTTTAATTATTAACAACGTTTGTTTCACGATAGACAGTTTACGAATATTTTCATTACACAAACAGGCAGTTTAGGGGTAATTGTACGCCGTTTTCTTTGTTAACTTTTTAATAAGCATAAAATAATAATAGCAGTTGCAATTGTATTATTATTTTTGGCACATGCTTACAATGCTGTCAATCATATGGAATAGCTTTAAAATGGCCCTTCAGGAGTTGCGCAATAATAAGTTGCGTACTTTTTTATCCCTGTTTGGAATAACCATTGGAATTTTTTGCATCATTGGTGTTTTGGCAACGGTGGAAAGTTTAAAGTCGAAAGTGCAAACGGATATTAAGAGCCTGGGTAGTAATACCATTTATGTTGACAAGTGGCAGTATGGCGAAGGTGACGGAGGAAGTTTTCCCTGGTGGAAGTATATTAAAAGGCCCTATCCCAAATACCACGAAATGGCTGATATACAAGTCCGATCGGAACTGGCTGATGCGGTAGCTTATACCATTCGCACCAGCAGTAACCTGGAGTTCAACGATTATATTTTATCCAATGTGAATGCTTATGGTGTAACGGAAAAATATAGCGAAATAGTTACGGTACCAATGGAGTTTGGGCGGTATTTAAGCGATGCCGAATTTAAGCGGGGCACACCCACCGCTGTAATTGGGTATACCAATGCCGAAAATTTATTCGGTAACCCTGAAAATGCAGTTGGCAAACAAGTTAAGTTTAAAGGAAAATCCTTTAACATAATAGGGGTAGTAAAAAAGCAGGGTATGAGTTTTGCCGGCGCCTGGCAGTTTGATGATGCCATTGTTGTGCCCTATAAAATATTGGCAGGAATGGTGGTGGTTGAATACAATAGTCCATTAATTATGGTAAAGGGGAAAGACCAGGTTTCATCTGCAGCAGTTGTGGACGAACTGAGGGGTATTATGCGTTCTATTCATAGGTTAAGCCCCAGAGAGGAGGATGATTTTGCATTGAATGATATCAATATGTTCAGCCAGCAAATGGATAAAGTTTTTGGATCGGTAAACCTGGGAGGCTGGGCCATTGCGGGTTTATCGCTAATAGTTGGGGCATTTGGTGTGGCTAATATTATGTTTGTAACAGTAAGGGAACGAACCAGCCAGATTGGTTTAAAAAAAGCTATAGGTGCCAAAAGTTCCACCATACTAACCGAATTTTTATTGGAAAGTTCTTTTCTCTGCCTCATGGGTGGATTGATAGGACTGGTCCTCGTTTTTTTATTAACAAAGTTACTTAGTGCTTTTCTACCCTTCCCCATAAATATAAGCATGGCTACACTTACCCTGGCCATATCTATTTGCCTGGTAGTTGGAGTATTGTCGGGCATTATTCCGGCTACCATTGCCGCAAGAATGAACCCTGTTGTAGCCATCCGTATGAAATAGTTTTTTTAATGTATGTTTCCCTTATTTGTAGTGTTAATGGATTAATGTATTTGTAGAATGAACCATTATATTTTAGCTATAGAATCATCGTGCGATGATACCAGTGCTTCCGTTTGTGGTGATGGGAAAATATTATCGAACCTGGTGGCCACTCAAAAAATACATGAAAAATATGGTGGGGTAGTACCCGAACTTGCAAGCCGGGCACACATTCAAAACATATTACCTGTAGTAGACGAAGCTTTAAAAAAAGCAGGCGTTGCCTTAAACCAGGTTGATGCTTTTGCATTTACACAGGCTCCCGGACTAATAGGTAGCCTTTTGGTTGGAGCACAGTTTGCAAAATCGCTGGCTTTATCGTTTAATAAACCACTTATCCAGGTGCATCACATGCAAGCCCATGTTTTAGCAAACTTAATTGCCGATCCAAAACCTGATTTTCCCTTTTTATGTTTGACTGTTAGTGGTGGCCATACCCAGATTGTATTATGCGAAAGCCCTTACCAAATGAAGGTTATTGGCGAAACAATTGATGATGCAGCAGGAGAGGCCTTTGATAAAAGTGCAAAAATTATGGGATTGCCTTACCCCGGCGGGCCTTTAATTGATAAATATGCCAAAGGGGGCGACCCCAACCGTTTTCGCTTTCCTGAGCCTAATATCCCGGGTTTGAACTTTAGTTTCAGTGGGTTAAAAACTTCTATACTTTATTTTTTGCAGAGCGAACGCAGCAAAAACCCTGCATTTGTTGAGGAAAATATGGCCGATGTATGTGCATCCATCCAGCAGAGAATTGTAAGCATTTTATTAAATAAATTAAAGAAGGCAGCCGACCAGACAGGGATAAAAAATATTTGTATTGCAGGTGGGGTTAGTGCAAATAGTGGCTTACGTAATGCATTACAAAAAAGTGGCGAACAATATGGCTGGCGTACTTTTATTCCGGCATTTGAGTTTTGTACCGATAATGCGGGAATGATTGCAATTACAGCCTACTATAAATTTTTAAAAAACGATTTTGCCCCTCTTAGTATTAGTCCGTCCGCAAGGGCCGAATGGTAACCTTCTCACCCATTCATCTTTTCTCTGTTTATTTTACTTAGTCATGTTACCTAAAAAATGCACCTGCTTAATTATGTTATATAGCCGAAGGGCTGCGGGATAGAAACGGAAAACCCGCTGAAGGTTTGTGCGTTTGATTTGTGGCGGATTTGTAGTGTATAGCCCGAACAAAAGCTCCAAAAAGTTTTTTTAGCCGATAGCTCCAAAAGGGTTTAATGCTTAATATTTTTTTAAGGTCGTGCGCCGTCGCATTTGTCTTTTATAACGCTTCTGTGTCTTTTGTAATGCTCATCATGATTTTATTGAACCGCTGTAATCTTTATACAGTAAGGATTTTGGATTAGTTTAAGATTGATTTTTTTATTTGTATTGTTTTTTTTACTCTTTTTTAATTTTTAATTATCCCTTTTTTTATTGCAAATAACAATGCCTTTTTGGAGCATGGTTGTACCTGTTTGAAGTAATAGCTATTGATACTTTACTCCAATTTTACAACATGTTATTGAAAGGCGTATCGAATTGAGAAACGGTCCAGACGCTCCAAAAAAAGTTAACCGGTAACAATTAAAGGAGCGGAAGGTTTCAAAAAAAAGAGAGGCTGATTAAAAATTAAAAATCCAGGTATCCTATAAAATTTATCCATTATCCAACCTTAACAACCAAAATTTTATGAAAGCATTTGTACAAGCAACCGACACTCAACTCGTTCTTTCTTTTCAACAAGGAAACGGACAGGCTTTAGAAGTATTGATTAATCGTTACAAGGACAAGATATTTTCTTCAATCCTGTTTCTGGTTAAGGACAAGTATTTAGCTGAAGACCTTTTTCAGGATGTTTTTATAAAAGTAATTGATACCATTCGTGGTAACAGGTACACTGATGAAGGAAAATTTTTACCATGGGCTTTACGCATTGCACACAATCTTTGTGTTGACCATTTTAGAAAAATTAAGCGTAACCCTGCTATTAAAACCAGCGACGACCGCGATATTTTTGAAGAGCTGAACCTGTGCGAAGACAGCCCTGAAACTACAATGATGAAGGGTCAAAGCCACGATCGCGTTCGTATTTTGCTCGACAAATTACCAAGCGATCAAAGAGAGGTAATTGTATTACGTCACTACGCCGATTTAAGTTTTAAGGAAATTGCCGCAATGACCGGTTGCAGCATTAATACCGCTTTGGGCCGCATGCGTTATGGTTTATTAAACATGCGTAAAATGATGGAAGAAAAGCAAATTGCACTTTAATTAAACTACTATTAAATTATAAACATAAAGGTCTATACAGGAAGCCTCCGCTAATACGGGGGCTTTCTTTTTTGTTGGTATGTTAATTGTAAAGCATCAACAAAAAGGATCAATAAACTATGAAAAAGTTATTTGTTTTTGCAACAGCCGTTGCCTTAATTGTAATAGGTACCACATCGTGTAATAAAGTACGAGATGCATTGTTTCCGGGAGTGGATGTAAAGCTTCCTGCATTCCAGTTTTCGGTGCCTGCAATACCGGTTGTTATAAATAGCGAAGCCAGTTTAGGTTCGTTTACTTTAAATTTTAACCTCGATAGTATTATCAGGGCCAATACTAATGGAGTGTTTGGCGCCGGGGCGGTTGCTTCGGTTAAGGTAAAGGAAATTGCCATTAGTGTTCCCAATGCCGATCAGCAAAACAACTTAGCAAATTTTGAAAGTGTACGCTTAACCTTAACCTCCAATGCTATTACTTCGCCGGCCGAGATTATTTCTATAAATTTCCCGGATAATTATACCGCTTCATATACAGCTACGCCCACTAACAATGCTGAGCTAAAGGAATATATAAAAGGTACCCAACTTACTTTTTCGCTTTACGGCAAAAACCGCAGGGTAACCACCAAAAGCTTAACCTTTAATATTATGGTTACGCTAAGTGCTAAATAGTGGTAGTTATTTTTGAGGTAAAGTATAAGGTAGCCAACATTAGTTTTTCATAGAAGCTTTTCTTGCGTCGCACTCTTGTACTATACATCTTTGAGCACCAGGTGCTTACCCTTTTTTATAAGCAGGGATGATTGGTTTTACTTATTTCAGTAGTATTAAATATTTAAATTTTATAAGTAATTACCAATGCAGCCACCCATTGCATTAAATTGTCTATTCATTAAAATTAAACTCCGCTAAATTTATGGTCTAAAATTTTACGCAGACAATTTTCTTTTGATCCTTTTTAGATATATAGCGGTTTTATTAGTTAGTATATGTATGGTTGCTGCTGCACAGGCGCAGCCTTATAATTATTCAAACCTCCGGAGCAAAAAAATTGCTACCTCGCAAAATGTACAGGTTGATAACCTGAGTATTGTTCCCCGTTCCTTTTTTATAAAAAATTTCGATACCACTTATTATTCCTTAGATATCATTAATGCACTACTTACCTGGAAAAAGAAGCCCGCAATAGATAGCGTAGATATTATTTACCGGGTATTTCCCTACCGGTTAAACGAGGCGGCAAAACGTTTTACTTACGATAGTATTATGAATAATTTTATTGCTGCGCCTTCAGTAATAAACCGTAATCGCCAGGGCAGTACCAATACCCTGTTCGATTTTGGCGGAATGAATTATAACGGAAGCTTTGGCCGTGCTTTAAGTTTTGGCAATAACCAGGATGTGGTGGTAAACTCCCAGTTTAATTTACAACTCAATGGCATTATTGGCGATAGCATTGAAGTAGCTGCAGCCATAACCGATAATAATATTCCCATTCAACCAGATGGTACCACACAACAACTAAACGAGTTTGACCGTGTGTGGTTACAATTTAAAAAACACCAGTGGGAGGTAAACCTGGGCGATATTGACCTGCGGCAAAATCAGACTTCGTATTTAAATTTTTATAAAAGGGTACAGGGAATATCGTATAGCAACCAGGCGCAGGTAGCAAAAAATGTAAGTAATAAAATAATGGTAAGCGGCGCTATTGCCAAAGGAAAGTTTACCCGCAATATTTTTCAGGGGCAGGAAGGAAACCAGGGGCCATACCGGTTACAAGGTGCCAACAACGAGTTTTTTTTTATAGTTCTTGCTAATACGGAGCGGGTTTTTATAAACGGCCAGCTCATGCAGCGTGGCGAAGACCAGGATTATGTTATCAATTACAACACTGCCGAAATAACATTTACGCCGCGGCAGATGATTACCAAGGATTCAAGAATACAGGTTGAGTTTGAATATGCAGATCGTAATTTTTTAAACTCTTTACTCTATGCCAGTAACCAAACCAACATCAATAACAAATTAAGGATAAATGTGGCAGCGTATCGAAATGCGGATGCGAAAAATTCACCTATTAATCAAACCCTTGATGTTAGGCAAAAACAGTTTTTAAATAACATTGGCGATAGTGTACAAAAAGCGTTTTATCCTTCGGCCTCGCTGGATACTTTTGCTGTGGGAAAAATATTATATGCCCGTCGCGATACAATTTATAATGGCTCCCGCGATTCCATTTATGTTTTTAGCACCAATAAGGACAGTGCAAAATACAGTCTCGGATTTATTGAAGTAGGTTTTGGCAATGGAAATTATCTTCCTGATTTTAATGCAGCTAACGGAAAAGTATATCTGTGGGTGCAACCTGTAAACGGAGTTTTACAGGGTAGTTTTGAACCAGCCACTTACCTGGTTACACCCAAATTTCAACAGTTGATCTCTCTGAGTGCTGCATATGATATCTCTGCAAAAACCCAGTTGCGCACCGAACTTGCCGTTAGCGATTACGATGTAAATGGCTTTTCATCAAAAGACAAAGGGAACGATAAAGGCTTTGCCGGAAAATTTGCTTTAAGCAATATTAAAAACTGGCGGCAGAAAAAGGGTAAGACATTAATGCTGAATTCAACAATTGGATACGAAGTGGTGGATAAAAATTTTAGGCCATTAGAGCGTTTACGCCCGGTGGAATTTTACAGAGACTGGGGACTAGAATACCAGCCTGCAAATGCAACTGAACACCTGCCCTCTATAAACCTACAGCTTTCCGATAGCTTAAATAATACATTTACATACCAGGTTAATGGTTATTTCCGCAGCGATCAATATGCTGGCCTCAGGCATACCATACTACAACAGCAAAACATAAAAGGCTGGCAAT